>DASZMF010001049.1:0-6043 GCA_035552035.1 Candidatus Angelobacter sp. | reverse complement strand
AGCGAAGCAGCCAGTCGGCGCGTGGCAGCCACGGCCTGAGCATCAGCGTCCACGCCGAAAACTTCATACCCTTGCCGTAAAAAATAGACCAGGTTGCGGCCAGAACCGCAGCCGGCATCTAGTACACGCATGGCCTGCGTGATTCGGCCGCGCAGGATCTGGTCAAAGAGATAAATATCTATCGGCCCGAATTGCTCGTGAAGGCTAGGCATGCTCACCAATGCTACAGGCGAAATGTGGATTCGCGTGTGGATATCCTAATATTCACTCTACCTAACCTAACAATCCGTTCAAAGGCTCAGCAATTGTATGGTTGTTGACCGGCTGCGGGAGTCGAGCTGTATTTGCGTAATATCGGAAGAACGTCCCTGCAGCTTGCTCGGTTGCCTCGCGCAGTGGCCCTCAGTCTACTTTGGGCAGATACCGGGCAATGCGGCATCGCCCCTCTCTGGCGTAATCGTGCGAGTCATAGTCAGGTGGTGGACACCGGTGCAGTCCTTCGATGAACTTGAGTGTGGACGGCTCAGGACTTGCTGCAAGAAAAATGCCGCACACCGGGCAGTATGACTCGATAATCTTTGGACAGCTGGCGTCTCTAAACAAATATGACATGCAACCTACTATCAGGGGTATGGTTGTTAACTTAGAGTAGGTCGGCGTTTCAGGAAATATAGCTTGGCATGGACAAAGATAAAAATAAGAGATTGCTTAAGAATGGCTAGGCGAAAGAGATCTCATGTTAGGTACACATTCAACGCCTCCCGCAGAGCAGCACGTATCCATTCGTGGAAGTGTGTTGCCCATGCTGCCCTGCAGAAAGCTTCTTCTCTAGAATATTGCGATCTAACTCAGAACGCTGCGGCTCCAGCAGCTGCTACGGAATGGTCCTGGTCGCCGGAACCACCGCTGACGCCAATTGCGCCCACAACCTTGCCATCACGCTTCAGTGGAATGCCGCCGGCAAAAATCATGATCTTGCCATCGTTGGAAGCATGAATACCAAAGAACTGGCCGCCAGACTGTGAATGCGTGGCCAGGTCTTTCGTCTCGATATCAAACGCGCGCGACGTATAAGCCTTCTTCATGGAAATATCAATGCTGCCGATCCAGGCATTGTCCATGCGAACATGGGCGACAATGTTTCCGCCTTCGTCAGCCACGGCAATATTCATGGGCTGGCCGATTTCCTTTGCTTTCTTCTCCGCCGCACTAATCACGCGCCGGGCATCTTCTAATTTCACTGCGGACATTACGTTCTCCTAAGATTTTCGAGTTTTAGTTTGCCTTTATAGGATACAGGCGATTTTTCATCGCCCGCAAAACATCCCACTCTATCCAACAATAATTGGGACAGATATTCACTCGATCTTCACCAAGTGGACATCAAAACATTGCGCTTTCATGGACATCAAGCTGCTAAATGATTGAAGAGAAAATTCTGGTGCCGAAGAAGGGACTCGAACCCCCACACCCTTGCGAGTACGTGGACCTGAACCACGCGCGTCTGCCAATTCCGCCACTTCGGCTTTATTTTGAGGCGCCAGACCAACACCAGCGCTTTGCGACAGGAAATACTCATCTATTCTAAAGGGTTTACGGAATGTGTCAAACTGACGCGCGCAAAAAATAGTTCTTGCGAACTAAGGCGGACACAACCCCGGACGCTTAAATTGGATCAGACTGAGAGTGTAAGTAGCTTACACGGATGTTTTAGAAATCATGATGTTTTAGAAATGCTTGGTTAATCTAAAACCTTTGACTTGAGCGCTCTTTCAGGATGCGCCACAAACTCTAAACCGAACTTATTTTGTTCGAAAGTTTTGAAACGTGACCCTGCGTTCAGGAGGAAAATTGTGTTCTGGACAATTTTTACCGTAGCCATTTTGTTATGGATCATCGGCCTGGCTGGATCTTTTGGACCCGGCGTAATGCCCTTGCTGCTGGTTCTGGTCACGATTTTGGGCCTGATGAATTTCGCTTTTCGGCGCAGAACTTTGAATTAGTGGTTCTGTGCACATAAGATTTTTGGTTCCGTCGTTCGCAAAAATATTTTTAAGCAATACCGTTTCACAAGCACCTTTCGCAAAGCAACAAAAGACCAAGGAGGTCTATGAAAAAGTTTGTAGCGTTTCTATCGGTAATGAGCCTGGCGAGTTTCTGCTGGGCTGGAGCCAAAGAAGATTCAGCCGAGCGCCTGACAAGATCGTCTGAAGTATTGAACCAGATGGTTGCGGCCCCGGACAAAGGGATTCCTGAAGAAGTACTGGCTAAAGCAAAGTGCATTGCCATTGTTCCGCACCTGGTAAAGGGCGGCTTGGGTTTTGGCGGCAAGCATGGCCGCGGCGTAGCTACCTGCCGCACGGCTGATGGCTGGAGCGCACCGGCATTTATCTCTGTCGGTGGCGGAAGCTGGGGCCTGCAGATTGGCGTGGAAAGCGTTGATCTGATTATGCTCGTCATGAACGATAAAGGCATGCAACAGCTGCTTTCCAGCAAGTTCCAAATCAGCGGAGAAGGCTCTGCTGCTGCCGGTCCGGTTGGCCGCCATGCATCTGCCGGCACCGATTGGAAGCTCAACACCGAAATGCTGACCTACTCGCGCTCCAAGGGAGCCTTCGCCGGCCTGACCCTGGAAGGCGCAGTGATTCAGCAGGACAATGACTCCACCACCGCAATCTATGGTAAAGACGTTACCTTCAAATCGGTCCTTTTGGGTAAAGTTCCAGCGCCAGAGATTGCCCGCCCGTTCGTTCAGGCGGTACACACTGTGGTCCACGAATCAAAAGAAGCACAGAAATAGCCAGATTATTTTGGCAGGAAAAGGCACGCAATCATCTCTGATGGTTGCGTGCTTTTCTCTGTGCATAGCTCTTTCTGCCTCTGCGTGGCCATTGATTCGCTCCAGCGCGATTTGCAATCTGCATTTAACTTCTTAAATATTGCTCAACTCTGGAATCCTGGGATGGCATCTAAATTCTGGAGCGGCCAGCAGTTCTCCAACTACCGCAAGAATAAGGACACAAATGACGAAGTCGTTCAGAATCATGCTGGCGTCACTTTTAGTTTTCTGCGGGCTGTCTCAAGTCTGTAACGGCTATTCCGTTCTCACGCATGAAGAGGTTGTTGACCTGCTCTGGGCGGACACCATCAAGCCGCTCTTACAGCAAAAATTTCCCAACGCAACGGAAGACGATCTGCACAAAGCCCACGCGTACGCTTACGGCGGATGCCTTGTCCAGGACATGGGCTATTACCCTTTTGGCAATAAAATGTTCAGTGACCTGGTGCATTACGTCCGCAGCGGCGACTTTGTTGAAAACCTGTTGAGTGAAGCCACTGACATTAATGAGTACGCTTTTGCGCTGGGAGCGCTGGCGCATTACGCGGCGGATATCGCCGGCCATCCGGCAGTGAATGCGGCCGTGGCAGCGGAGTTCCCAGAACTGCGCGCCAAGTACGGCCCGGTGGTGACCTACGCGGAAGACAATAAAGCGCACATCCGCACGGAATTTGGCTTTGACGTGGTTCAGGTGGCCAAGCAGCGCTACACCTCTGACGCCTACCATGACTTCATAGGCTTTCAGGTTTCAAGGCCGGTGCTGGAGCGCGCCTTTATCAAAACCTACGGAATCAAGCTGGAAGATATTTTCAAGAACCTGGATTTTTCCGTCGGAACATTTCGCTGGTCAGTCAGCCGGGCGCTCCCTGAAATGACCCGTGTGGCCCTGCTGACCAAGCAGGATGAAATGGTCAAAGAGAATCCCAGCTTTGCCAGAAAAAAATTCCTCTATAACCTGAAGCGCTCTGAGTATGAAAAAGAGTGGGGCAAGAATTATCAAAAACCGGGAATCGGCGCACGGATTCTGGCTGTCTTTTTCAAGATCATTCCCAAGTTCGGGCCGTTTAAGACATTAGATTTCAAGATGCCGCAGCCGGACACCGAAACGCTTTATCTCAAGAGCGTAAACACCACGGTGGATGAGTACCGCGCCTATCTGCTCGATTTGAAAAACGGCACGCTGGATCTTGCCAACAAAGATTTCGATACCGGCAAGCCCACGCAGCCCGGAGAATACAAGCTTACCGACCAAACCTACGCGAAGCTGCTGGATGAACTGGCCAAAATAAAATTTGTGGGCACACACCCAGATCTGCGGGCGAATATTCTGGCTTTTTACGCGGACCCTGCTGCGCCGAACTTCGCCAAGAAGAAGCGCGACAAATGGAACAAGACGCTACTCGAGCTGGACCAGTTGAAAGCATCGCCTGAGGTTGTGGCCCAAACGCAATAGCCGTTTGAATGGCTATTGCGGAATCACCGGGACAACGGTTCCAGCAGTTTTATCACCCAGCATGCCTAGCACCTGCACCTTCTGAGGAGCGGCAACAACTATCTTAGTTGCACCCGCCGGCACGGTACCGCTAAAGAAATCTGCAATCACGTCGCGCGTGATCTTTTGCCGGTTCGGCAAAGTCACCTGCACGGTACTGATCACTGCATTGCTGTTATCAACCAGACTTATCGCGATGGTCAATGGAGTCCCAGAGGTGTTTTGGATGGACACTCCAGTAAACAGCGTGGCGCTATTAACCAGCGGAATCGTGGCAGAAGTGTAAGTCTGCTGGGAAAACATGGGGTGAACCAGGCTGATCAGCGCTGTGTTGCTGGGCGTTCCGGCAACATCGTCCGCACGCTGGTATGTGTAATATTCGTTCACGTTGTTGTTCTGGTCTTTCACGCGGACGCGCTCGCCATCGAGATGAAGCGTAGCGCCGGTGTTGGGGCAGGTGGTTGCCGTCTCCGAAGCGCCGTTACAGATCACAACATCAATCTCAGTAGGACTTATGAAATGCGAGTCTGACGGAAAAATGGTGGTGTCTTCAATGGAAACGCGAGTATTGGCGTCAAAACCAGTGCCCAGAATTCGTATTGGCGTGCGGTCAGCCAACAGTCCGCCGCCGGGAATCACATCGCTCACAGCCGGGCTGCCCGCGGGAGCAATCGTAAGCGTTCCTGCAGCAGTGGTTATCTCTGGATAGCTCTGGGTAGAAGAGTCCGGGAAAAATACCGGATTGGCGGCAATCGCGATGGGGAAAGTATCGCCGGGATTCATAGGCGTCGTACTCTGCGTTAGATCCATGGACATGGTCACGATTGGATAATTGACGTCTGTCCCAAACAGGGGCACCGAACCATTGGGCGTGCTCAACTGTATGGCTATATCTGATCCGTTGATCACCGCAATTCCCACTGCCTGCCCTGAAGGATCATTCACAGCTACGCCGCGCACCGGCCCTGAAGGAACCTGCGGGCGCGTGCTGCCATGGCCTATCGGTTTGGGCTCAGTGGTGGAAAGCTGAAACTGGAAGATGCCAGTCGCCGGCACGCTGGTATCCAGCACTTTGAGTTCTAAAGCCGTTGAGGCAGGAACAGGAGTAGGTGTGGGCGTGGCGACTGGAGTAGGCGTGGGGCCCGCTGAGGCCGTGCTTGAACCACCGCCGCATGACCATGCGCCTGCAATGGTGATAGCCAGCAAGGCTATCCAAAGTCTTCCCAAACGGATAGACGGTTGCTTACCTATCTTGATCATGCACAACTCCCTGACAAGTGCCGAACCGGCTCACAGCTGCCAAAATTGGAACAACTTAAGACGCCATGCCGGGGACACACTTCTTAATGATGTAATTCTGCTCCGCGTTTTTTAAGCCGCGATTAAAGGATAATTAGAAATTTTAAATTACATTGAGACACAATGCGAGATGGATTGCAAAGTTCTCCCACTTACTTAAGTGCCTGCCAGCTTGCTAAAAAATTGTGAAAAGGGGCACGGATTCCGGGGCCCATGCCCCCTCTTTAGCAGTCGACGGATGAGCCTGCTGAAAGATGGGACACAGCCTAGTTGGGTCTGGAACAACAAAATAACCGATTTTTTTTGAAATCGGTAAATAAGGGACGAACGGCCTCTTTTACGTGCTTAGTGCACCTTTTCCGGCTCCGCCACCCAATAACGATGCCGGGCCAGTACCTCAAAGTTACCCGGCT
>DASZMF010001048.1:0-1771 GCA_035552035.1 Candidatus Angelobacter sp. | reverse complement strand
GGGTTCGGTCTTTGGCTGGCATAGCTGGAAGTTGGATGAGAGTTGCGGTCTGGAAGTTTGTTCGATGCAATACCAAGCGAGACTAAACTGAGCGGCTAATTGATATATTTTGAAGATGAGGGAGCAGGCACGTCTCCATTTTCAGCAGGGTTGGCGTCAACCTCAGCGGTTTCGCCTGATGAAAACAGCGCATCCAGCGAATCGAGCCACAGCGTCTGTGCTGCAAACACGCGGCTGAAGTTGCGCGCCACCTGCTGCGATAGATCGTCCAGCGACGGCACTTTGCGGTCACGGCTGAGATGGCTTTGCGCCATCTCCTGTTCCAGAGACGTCACCGGCTTGTCCGTGATGCCGCACGGCACAATCAGCTTGAAATAGTCGAGATTCGTGCTCACGTTCAGCGCGAATCCGTGCGACGTGACGGCGCGAGAAATATGCACGCCAATGGCGGCAATCTTTCCCGGGACTTCATCCTGTGTCCAGACGCCGGTGAGCCCGGGGATACGTTCAGTAACCACACCCAGATCACCGCAGGTGCGGATCAAAACTTCTTCCAGCTTGCGCACAAAATCTATGGCGCCCATGCGCGGCTCAAAGGCACGCAGATCAAAAATGGGATAGCCAACGAGCTGTCCGGGACCATGGAATGTAACGTCGCCGCCGCGATTCGTCTCATGCAGCTCAACGCCGTTGTGGGCAAGAGACTCGCGCGACGCGACAATGTTTTTCTCGCCCGCATTGCGGCCCATAGTTATCACCGGTGGATGCTCCAGCAGCAGCAGCGTATGCGAAATGCGTCCTTCTTTCACCAGAGCAACAATCGTCTGCTGTAACTGCAGCGCAATGGAATAATCCACGCGGCCGAGATAAAGGACGTTGATGACTCTTAGGTCCACACCTCATTTTTACCACTGATTCTCACCGATGAACACTGGTAAAGGCTGAACACTGATAACGGCGCGCCAAGAATGAGCGGGCAAAAAACAGATTAGTGGCAATCAGTGAAAATCTGTGGTGAGGGGCTATCCCGCTTTGCGCTCTTCATCAAACATGTCATCCATGTAGCTGCCGGGATCTTGATCGAATTTGCGCTGGCAATCGAGTGAGCAGAAATAAATCGTTTCTGCCTGATAGTCCTGGCTGGCGGATGCCTCAGCAATGGAGATATTCATTTTGCAAACTGGGTCGATAGGCATGTGACTTTCCTCCTGTAAGAAATAGATTCTGGAATCAGGCGGAAGGATTGCCCCGAGGCAGACAGCCCTGTTTTTATTCAAGAAAAAGCTGCTTTTGATTCTCGCAGCAGCTCAAATCACTCACAATCCACCTGGTCCCCCTCCTGCAGCCCTGACTTGATCTCAATGAGGTCGTCGGTAATTGCACCAAACTGGACAGCAACCTGCGTAGCTGTCTTCCGCCTTGTATCAAACCGGAAGAAACTCGTGTCGGTATTTTTCTTCACGTCAAGACGGAAAATGTATGCATTTATATTTGCAATGTTGAAGTCCCCACGCTTTATATAGAGCGTATTCTCAATTTTTCTGTTGCCGGAAACCTGAATAGGAGTCCGAGAGTCGTGCACGTGTGAGTCCGTTCCTGCGGTATGCGCAGGCAGAGGCATGGCGCCGTATCGAGCTGTCTCAATTGAGAGAGTGGCAGATTCCACACCGCCAATGTCATATCTATTACAACCACTAGCCAGCGTTGCCAGAATTAGTACCAGTACAAAACCAAGGCGTGCTTTCATTCTTTGTTTTCTCCTTAATTACAT
>DASZMF010001047.1:0-3863 GCA_035552035.1 Candidatus Angelobacter sp. | reverse complement strand
TTCCTCAATAAAAACGAATTGCTCATAAACATTATGATGAAAAACTTCAGAGCCAAAAACGTTTATGAAGTTCACTGACTGCATACTGGCCTGAAGCCGCAAAAAGCTTTAAACTGGCGTGCTTTCTCTCTGGAGGCCGAATGCGCCGTTTTACGCTCTTGTTTTTATCACTTACCTTCATTTTACTCATCGGAGCGGGTTTTCCGCAGCTTTCCGCACAGTCCGCCGCTAAAAAGCCTTTCACCTTTGAGGACATGATGTCCCTCCAGCGGATTGGCGGCCCCGCGCTCTCACCCAATGGCAAGTGGGTGCTCTTCAGTGCCGTAGAGGTCAGCTTAAAGGAAAATACGCGGACGCCGCATCTTTGGGTGGTCTCCATTGCCGGCGGCACGGCGCGCCAGATGCCCACAACCCCGGCGGGTGAAAGCGAAGGCCGGTGGTCGCCAGATGGAAAGAGTTATCTTTACATCAGCTCTGAAGAGGGCGGCTCACAAATTTGGATGAACGGATTTGATCCGGAATCCGGCATGCTGAGCGGCCTGCCCCACAAAATCACCAACATCTCCACAGAGGCCGATGGCGCTATCTGGTCGCCGGACGGCAAAAATATTGTCTTCACCTCAGACGTTTATCCGGGCTGCGCTGATGACGCTTGCAACAAATACGGTGACGAGACGCGCGCCAAGTCCAAAGTAAAGGCCATGGTTTTTGAGCATCTGCTCTTTCGCCACTGGAACCATTACAACAGTGACAAGCGCAGCCATCTCTTTGTTGTTCCCGTGGAAGGCGGCGTGGCCAAAGACCTGACGCCGGGCAATCATGACGTTCCGCCTTTCAGTCTCGGCGGCCCAGACGCTTACGCCATCTCTCCTGATGGAAAAGAGCTGGCCTTTACCAGCAACTGGGACGCAGTGGGCGCAACCAGCACCAACAACGATATTTTTATCGTCCCAATCACCGGCGGCGAGCCGAAAAAAATCAGCACCAGCCCGGGCGGCGATTCCTCCCCGGTCTATTCGCCTGACGGCAAATGGCTGGGCTGGCGCATGCAGAAACGCGCGGGCTATGAGAGTGATCGCTTCCGCCTTGTGGTCTATAACCGCCAGTCCGGTGAGATAAAAAATCTGACGGAGAGCTTTGACCAGTGGGTTGAATCGTTCACATGGTCGCCAGACTCGAAGACCATTTATTTCATCTCTGAATTTCAGGGCACGTCGCCCATCTATCAATTGGACGTTGCGGCAGCCATGTCAGCTTTGGTCGGCGGTGGTAAACCCATTCAGGAAATTCTGGGCGGCGCGAACGATGAAGTCAGCATTTCGTCGGACGGTAAAACGCTGGTCTTCACGCATCTCTCCGTGCGAGCGCCCAGCGAGGTTTACAAAATTGATCTCAGCGCGCCCAGGCCAACTATTGCCAGCGCCAAGCTCGGCAAAGACGGCACCATAGCTAACCGCCATCTGACCCAGATGAATTTTAACGCTGAAAAAATCAGCCATCTGAATGATACCGCCCTGCAAAATATCGCCATGCAGGAGGCGGAGTCATTCTGGTTTGCCGGTGCTGGCGGAACAAAAGTGCAGGGCTTCCTGGTAAAGCCGCCCAACTTCAATAAAGAAAAAAAATATCCAGTAAAGTTCCTGATCCATGGCGGACCGCAAGGCCAGTGGGGTGACGAGTGGTCGTACCGCTGGAATGCCGAGTTGATGGCTGCCGACGGCTACGTTGTGATCATGGTGAATCCGCGCGGCAGCACCGGCTACGGACAGGCTTTTGTCGACGGAGTAAATAAAGACTGGGGCGGCAAGCCATATATCGACCTGATGAACGGCCTGGACTATGCCGAGAAAACATATCCGTTCATTGACAAAGATCGCGAATGCGCCCTGGGCGCAAGCTACGGCGGCTACATGATCAACTGGATTCTGGGCCACACCACGCGCTTTAAATGCCTGGTCTCACATGACGGCATGTTCAACACCGAATCTGCTTACGGAAGCACAGAAGAACTCTGGTTCCCTGAGTGGGAATTTGGCAATACGGTGTGGGCCAACCGCGAGGGCTATCGCAAATGGTCGCCACATCTTTTTGCCACCCAGTTCAAAACGCCAACGCTGGTCGTCCATAGCCAACTTGATTATCGGCTGGATGTCTCTGAAGGCTTCCAACTCTTTACCACGCTGCAGCGATTAAAAGTTCCGTCAAAGATGCTTTACTTCCCCGATGAAGGCCACTGGGTGCTCAAACCGCAAAACAGCCAGCTCTGGTACAAGACGGTGAATGCGTGGGTGGATAGTTATTTGAAGAAGTAAATCTGAAATCCCGAATCCTGCGGAGCAGGTGAGGGATCCCTATAACCAGATCCATCGGGAAGCCGGCGATAGTTGCCCTGATAAATTTCGCGGTTATAGAGATCCCTCGCTACGCTCGGGATTTTTGAAAAGAGCTAATGCTACAATCCAAACCGTGTTGAGACGCGCCCTGACAATCGTATTTTTGCTGGCTACCGCTTCCATGGCCCAGCAGGAACAGCAACCGGCTACGCCGCAGCCATCACCGCAATCGCCTGCCGCGAAACAGCCGGATGGCAAGCCGCAGGTAAAGGTAAATTACCTGAACGTCTGCACGCCCGGAGCTGATGAGCAGGCAATTCTCAAAGCCGCACTGGCGACTATCCAGGCCAAGCCGGCGTTTGACGCGGACTTTGAGCTTTCCCGCGGACGCACCACTTTGAAAGACGCGCCGGACGCAAAGTATGTCCGGCTGCGCCGCGATTTTAAGGCGGAGTCGCCGCTGATTACCGCGCAATACTCCATGAGCATGGACGGTACCAACACCATTGAAATTCTGGTGCTGCACGCGCGTGATCCCAAAGAGTTTCTTGAAGTCATTTTGGAAAGCCGTGTTTCCACTGGTGCGGCAGCTCCGTTGGCAGTGCTGCAGGTGGACACGCCTACCTCGCGCGTACGAGTGGAGCGATTGAACAAAAGCTCCGCGGTGCTCACGCGCTGCCAGGATGTTGACCAGACCGCCTTTGAGCCGGTGTTTCATCAGGCCTCCGGCATCATGGCGCATTACCGTTCCGCGCTGGAGCTGCGCACGGCGTTCCGCTCAGACATTGCGTGGCTCAGTACGCCCTCTAAAAGCGCCGCCACGCCCAGGAAAAAACCTGCGGTAAAGCACTGAAACTAAATTGAAGGTCATGAATCTAATGGAAGCCATGGAAAATTCTGTTCGCGATACAGTTATTCTGGGGACCGGCTGCGCCGGCCTTACCGCCGCTATTTACGCAGGACGCGCCAACCTGAAACCTCTGGTCATTGAAGGCCATGAGCCCGGCGGCCAGCTATCACTCACCACGCTGGTGGAAAATTTTCCCGGCTTCCCCGATGGCATTCAGGGACCGGAGTTGATTGACAACATGCGCAAGCAGGCCACGCGCTTTGGCGCCGAATTCATGCGTGGGCATCTGGTAAAAGCCGATTTGAATGAGCGCCCATACAAGCTGGACTTTGGCGGCGGCCACACTGTCTCCACCCGCACGCTGATTATTGCCAGCGGCGCTTCTGCCCGGTGGCTGGGACTGCCCAACGAGCATGCGCTGATCGGCCATGGCGTCTCTTCATGCGCGACGTGCGATGGATTCTTTTTTAAAGGCAAACCGATTACCGTGATCGGCGGCGGTGACTCCGCCATGGAAGAAGCTCTCTTCCTCAGCCGCTTTGCCACCAAGGTGACCATCATTCATAGGCGTGAACACTTCCGCGCTTCCAAAATCATGCTGGATCGCGCCCGCAAGCACGAGAAAATTGAGTTCCTCACCGACACCGCAGTCGATGACGTTTACGATGTGAGCCAGAAAG
>DASZMF010001046.1:0-2270 GCA_035552035.1 Candidatus Angelobacter sp. | reverse complement strand
AATCTGGCCATCACGCGCGGTCTTGGTCTCGCCGGTGATTACAAATTGCGTGGATTGTTCTACCGGCTCCAGGAACGTAACAACAAGCTCGCCGGCTTTGACCTCCCAGTCCGAGACTTCAGCGCCTGAAACCTGATTGATGGTGATATTTTCCGGAAGTTGTATCCGGGCCTCTTTTGCTGCGCCCTGCGTCACTTCAAGATTCACTTCTGCGTACAGCGACGTTGCGTCTTCACCCAGACTAGTGAGTTGCATGAGCGATCCGCGCTGGCGCAGCGGCAGGGTAATGTGATGGTCTTCAATTTTTCTGTGCCATGTAAAAGTCAGCGTCTCATTGCCGTGGGCATAAGCCAGCCATTTGCTGTCTGAGCCTGACTCTGTCTTTTCCGCCAGCAGTCCGCCGGATAATTTGACATCTATACCCTGACGCGGCAGTTGTACGGAAGCGCGCGTTACGCCTGAAGAAGTGGATGGCAGCGAGATGCGCTCTTCACCCGCCGACGCATTGACCGGCAACGCAACATCGAGCAGAAGAACGGCGCGGCCGGCATGCGCCAGCACGGCGGAGAGTTGACTGCTGCTTTTGCCTTGTCCTCCGGAGACGAGCGAAACCAATTTGCCATCCAGCCGAGCTTCGCGGACCAACAGACCTGATGGAATGGGCACGCGCACCCAGCCATCTTTTAATACGTCAATGGTGAGGCTGGCGCGTCCGGTGGCGAGTTCGCCGGCAATATTCAAGTCGTAATCGACACGGGTAAGCGTGGCGTCCACCGGCGGCGGCTCAGGATCATGCTCTGCGGGAAACGCATGCGCGCGGAGGGTCTGATAGTCGTCCACGGAGATCACGACCCAGCCGGGAGAGTGCGAGGCATCAGCGGAAAGCTGCGGCTGGGGAGTTTGCGCGATGGCGGGCAGCGTGGATAGTGCCAGCAAAACAAAACCTACCACGGAGGCACGGAGACACGGAGAATTTTTATTCGTGTGGAGCGCAGCCGCCCTCGGCTGCGGCGCGCAAAACCAGGATTCTGCAAACTGCCGGATAGGTTCTTGTTGGCGCGTGTTTCGCGGAGACCATGTAATAGAAAACGATTTTGACCTTCTCATAGAGAATGCCTCTCATTCGTGCGAATTTCTGACAAGGGGATACCTAAGTTGCCCAGCCAACGGGGATGGCTGTTCAAGGGGGACACAAATGCTCTTGCCGCGAACAGAAGCCAGACGAGCGCGAGTCATTCTCTGATCCGGCATCTGGCCTTCAGCCCACTGCTGGTGGCTTAAGCTAAGAACGAAGCAGCTGGATTTCTTGCAGGGAAAATATTTCTTATACGGCCTGGAAATAGCGAATTTCTGCGACATGGAGGCAATGCCGCACTTTGTCGCTTTCTGGTTTTAGTGGAGCGGGAATAAGGTAGCGTCCATGGAGGGTTTTATGATGCGTAAATGGATCTTTGCAATTCTTCTTGGATCAGCGGCAGCAAGCGGGCAAACAACTGTAATTCTGATTCCCCCAACCCAGCTAAATGATGAGTCCAAAATTACGATTACGCCCAAAGTTCATGTAGTCCAGCGTTATGACAAATTGCGGCTGGGGCAGGATGAATTGGTTGCCATTACCTGGGATGATCTGCCGAACTGCCATCAATGTAGAAGTCCGCAGTTTGATCGTTCCTTTGTTATGGGATCGCTGCAGCTAGCGTTGCAGGAAGGTTTCACAATTCAATATGCTCAAGGTGAAATGGAGAAGCCTGTATCTTTCAATTCTCCGGTCTGGAAAACGACCACATATGCAAAAACTGGTTTTATTAATCTGATAAAAATCAGAGCGAACCGAGATGTGCCGCTGGGCGATTACACGATTCGCGGAAAGATCGCGCTGGTAAGAATAGAAGATGGTGTCTATCACCAGCTTCTGGCCGATGTGTCAATACCAGTCACGGTGGTTGAAAAGAATGCCAAGATTCATAAAGCCTCCTGGCACTATGATCCAGTGGTGGATCGTCACATCAAAAGCACATTAACCTGGATTGCGATTGCTCCCGCGTTCCCATTCCTTTTGATTTATCTTGAGATAGCTTGTCGGGGTGAGAGGTGCAGTTAAGCCCGAGCCCTTTAATCGGACAAATGGACAACATGCGATATTGCCGTTTGTTGAATTTCTGCCAAGCTTTCCACAGCCCGGTTTTGTATAATTGATCGTGCACCCCAAATGGTTCCACGGCCACTGGCAAAAGCCACTTCTGAGCCGGGGACTAGAACCCCCAAAAATC
>DASZMF010001045.1:0-15542 GCA_035552035.1 Candidatus Angelobacter sp. | reverse complement strand
CATTTTTGGGGTGCACTCCAGGGTGATCTGAACAGCGGGTGATCTGGTGATCGGGAAGGCAGTAAGTCCTACCACGGATCATTCCTTGGGTCGCCTTGGGTGCTCTTGGGTTGAATTGGGTTAAACAGGGGGGAGGGGGAGGCAAGCGGGTGATCGCCGTGATCGGGACATCGGGTGATCGGAAAACAACAGGCCTTACCATGGATCGACACTGATAAAACGCCGAAAAAGGCGCTGCTCGGAGAGACAACGCCTTCTGCGGACGATCTGATTGGGTGTCCGGCGCTAGATCTCCTCAAAGTTCAGCACGCGGGTATTTTTATCAAACGGCACGGGCTCGCGGTTGATCATGATTTCGATCATGGTGGTGGTAAACGGATAGAACAGAGTCTCTTGGCCGGTTGGTCCCAGATTGGTGATTTCCAGGTGCACCGGGTCGCTTTGCTCGCATAGCTGAAAGGACGTTTTTGCCGTGGTATAGGCGCGGTAGGCCATGAGATCTGTGCCGGTGGACGCATTAATGCTCAGGCACAGCCGCGTGCCCTGCTGAGAAAGTTCCGCTGGCAGGTACATATAAAAGCAGCGATAGCTCTGGTCGGGGCCGTAGGCGTGGACGTCCATGTACATGTTTTCAAATTTTACCCAGTCTTTTTTGCCGTCGTCCCAGCGGAGGATATTCATTAGATAGTCAGGGATACCGTCGCCCCATTCGTCGCGCATGACCACGGCGAATTGCTGCCAGCCTTTCATGGCAGCGGCGGCCGGCTTAGCGGCTTTAGACAGGAGTTTTCTTATGCCTTCTTTTACGTCTTCTTCCAGGCCTTCAAGGAAGCTGGGCGAAGGAGGTTCAAGCATCTTCGCCATGCCTTTTTCGCCGAAAGCTTTTGCGGCGGTGAGCCATGTGGCATGCTCGCTGGCGCTGCTCACGTTGAGAAACTTCAGGACGAGGTCAATCATGCCGGGATCAGGATCGCTCAGGATGGTGGCATGGCTTTTGCCGTCCACGGGGATAATCGGGATGTCGAGCCGGTCGTCTGCCCACTTTGACATTTGCACGCGCTGGCCGTCGATGCCGGTGCGGGTGAGATCGACGGTGATTTTACGGGTGTTGAGGCCGCATCCGGCCCAGCGCACTGTGCCGTCGCAACCCGGGCTGTTGGCCACCGCGGAGAGCCCGGTATATTCCGAATTGCCGATGAACACGGTCACATATGGCGTATTGCCGCCGACACCGTAATAAGGTTGTTCGCCCAGGAGGTCTTCAGTGGAGAGGTCCCAGGTAAATTCGCCGCCCAGTTCAAGGCCTTCCAGCACGCGGTCGCCGGCGTTGAGAAAGTCAGGACCAAGTTGACGATTGCCCTTGACCAGCGCTCCGAGCCAGGTGCGTCCTTTGTGGGCCTGCGGCGATCCCCAGGTTGCCGGCGCCAGTCCCACAAGATGTTTCAGCCGCTTGAGCCGCGTGTTCGTGCTCAGAGGACCGCCATAATTCGCCAGCCATGCCCGCACCACCAGCATACCGGTGGAGTGCACAATGGCGTCAAACTCTTCACCATTGCTCAGGCCTTTGCGCAGCCCCAGCGCGCGATCAAAGCCTTCAGCAATGTCTTTAATCGTGATCTCATTATTGAGCGAAATGTAATTGCATACATTAATATCAATGAGCTCAATTTTCTGGGTTTTCGCTGCAGCCAGCAATGCCGCGCGAACCTGAACAAAAGCTTTTGCATCGGCTGAGTATCCGTGGACCAGTACGAGCGGTCTGGGCATAAGTGCCTCCTTGCGGGAACGTGGCTTTGATTCTAAAAGATTTGGTTCTAGAAGAATGGTGTCACAAACGGGCCTAGCGTTTCATGAATAAGGTAACGCTTCAGCTTCTCTCAGTCGCCCAACAGTAAAGGATTGGTACACGCTATGGCCAAGCAGAGATCCTGCTAAGCCTGATTAAGTAAGCCCCAGCGCTACGATGCAAAATTTAATATCGCTCAGCCATTGCTGCATGTGCTCAAAGCATCCAAATCCAATACAATTCTCAATCGGAATAAGGCACTCCCGGTCTAAGCAAGCTAAGACGAACGCTGACCGGTCACAAAAAGGAAAAACGCATGAACATGAAAATCAATAAAGTGTTGTTGAGCGTGCTGGCATTGGCGTTTGTGTTGGTTACTCAAGCCATGCAGGCAGAGCAAGGATTATCCAACCAGAATAACCGCAACGCCGCAGAGCCCTTCGCCGTTCTGCCCGATGGCGCTACCGGCCCTGAAGGTCTCGCCGTTGGTCCCGACGGAAATGTTTACGTTGCCAGCTTCGGCTTCAACGCCGCCGGAGGCGTCACCGGTCTCGGCCAGCTTTATGTCTTCAGCAATGAAGGCCGCCTGCTGCGTCACGTGAGCATTGCCAACTCCAGCCCGCATCCGCTGGGCATTGCGTTTCATCCGCAGACCGGCGCTCTGCTCGTCGCCGACTTTGGCGGAGGCCAGGTCCTCAGCGTTGATTCACACACCGGCGCGTCCACCGTTTTTATGACGGTCACCGGCGCGTCCGGACTCAACGGCATCGCCTTTGATCACGCGGGCAACGTCTATGTTTCAGATTCGTCGCAAGGCATTATCTGGAAGACCGGCGCAGCAGGCGGCGCAGGCATTGCCTGGGTCACCGATCCTCTGCTCACCACTGCGGGCGTTCCGCCTTTCGGCGCCAACGGACTCGAATTCAACCACGCGGAAAATACTATGTTTGTCTGCAACACTGGCAATGACACCGTGATTCAAATTCCCGTCAGCAACGGCACGCCTGGCAAGCCGGCAGTTTTTGTAAACAGCATCAACGGCGCAGATGGACTCGCCATTGATTCCAGTGACAATCTCTGGGTCGTCGCCAATCAGGGCGATGAAATTGACGTCGTCAACCCAGCCGGCAAACTGCTGGCCCGACTGGGCGACTTCAACGGCGTTGATCGCAACGGACTCCCGCATGGTTTGCTCTTCCCTGCCAGCATTTCCTTCAGCAATGACGGCCGGTTTGCGTACATCACCAACCTTGCGCTCGATCTCCGCGTCTTCGGTCTGCCACAGGCCGTGGACTCGCAATGGTCAGCGCAGGTCACACATTTCACCGTCTCACGTATGCGCGCAAGATTTGATACGCTCGGCGGAAACGATAACGACGGCGGCAAGTAACAATCAAAACTCGTCATCCAGAACCCCGTTAAGCTCACGCGCGCATTATTAAGCGCGTGAGTAGGGGTGAGGTACCTTGCGCTTCTGCTCACTTTACAACCGCGCCGCAATCTCACAAGCGCCAAGCATGAACAGATACATCGCACCCATAATTCCCAGCGAAATCACCGCCTGCGTACTCACCTTGCGCTTCCGCAAATACGCTGTCTGCTCATACACCATCCAGATTGCCGGAAATGACGCATAGCCCAGGGCCTCAACCGCCGGCTTGGCGTGATAGATTTTCGTCAGCACCAGATAAAGAATCGTAAAAAACAACGAGCTAAACACCACAGCCATTGAAGCAATCTTCTGGTCTTCTTTTGAAAGTTTTGGTCCGCCCGCGGCGCACCGTTGCATCATTTCATTAGTCATCGTCTCTTCTCCTTTTGAATTTTTCTTTTCCCCGCGCACCTGCGGATGCAGCCGCGCATCCACCGCGCCGCCCAGCACATCCAGAATCAGTCCTGGTGAAGCACGCTGCTCCGCCAGCACCGCGGCAAACTCTTCGCCATAGCGCTGCCGCCACGCCGCCGGATAAAGCTGGACCATCCACTTCATGCCATTGCCAGTCTGCGCTGTCCCGTGCGGACAACCGTGCTCATCGCCTCCAACCGCATGCGCAGCGCACGCTCGCCCAGCCCGGTCAGCCGGTAAGGATTGCGCCGGTCTTCGCTCTTCAGCGCCTCAATCAGCCCGCGCGACTCCAGCCGCGCAATTGCGCCATACAGTGTTCCTGGGCCCAGCCGCACGCCGGCAATCGACTCAATGTCTTCCGTCATGGAGTAGCCATGTTTCGGCTCTTCCGCCAGGCTGATCAATATCAGCAACGCCGGCTCTGAGAACCGCCCAAAATCGTCCAGCTCAGCATCTTCTTTGGTCTTCTTCATAAACCTTTCTTCATTTCGTCTGTATCACCCCGCGTAATACGCATCGCGTACTACGTTAAACGATATATTACGTACAACGTAATAGGCGTGTCAACAGAAAAATAATGCGCTGATTTCCGGCAACGAGCGCAGCAAAGTGATAAAGCAAAGCAGTAACGGAGCAAAAGGGCGTGATGGAAATGAGTGGAAAGTTATAAAGTTCGTCATCCCGAACCCCGTTAAGCTCACGCGCGTATTCGGGCCCCCATTTGCGCGCCGCTTTTGCGCGTAAATGGGCAGAGCGCGTGAGTAGGGGTGAGGGACCTTGCGTTTGCTTGCACGAACATGAATATTGCAGCTAAACAAAAGAGCTTTTGCATGCCTCACTTCCCCGGCGCAAGGTGATACTCTCTAATCACCCATGGACTCCATCCTTACGCTGATCGCACACCACGGTTACTGGATCATCTTTCTGGCCGTCTTTCTGGAAGCGGTCGGCTTTCCTGTTCCCGCGGCGCTGGCCATGATTGCCGGCGGAGCCGCCGGAGCTTCTGGGATATTGAATGCGCCGTGGGTCTTTGCGCTGTGCCTCATCGCCATGTTGCTGGGCGACTTCCTCGTCTATTTCTTCGGACGCCACATGGGCTGGCTGCTGCTCGGCTTTCTCTGCAAAGTTTCAGCCAATCCTGAAACATGCATTCTGCGCTCGGCTGAATCTTTTTATAAACGCGGCAAAACCACGCTGGTGATCGCCAAATTTATTCCCGGCCTCAGCACCATGGCCGCTCCACTCGCGGGCAGCATGAAGATGCGCTCAGGCCAATTCCTGCTGTATGACTTTTCTGGCGCCGTCCTTTATACCGTGGCTTACGCCGGGCTGGGCTATGTCTTCCACAATTTTCTCAGCGTGATCGTCCACGGCTTTCAGGCCGCGGGCCATCTGGTGGAATATGTTGTTCTGCTTGCCGTGATTGGATACATCGGCTATCGCATATGGGTTTACTGGACGCACCGCATCTATCGCGTCGTTCCGCGCGTGCAGGTGGAAGAAGTAGCGCGACGGATCAAGGCGGAAGAGATCGCGCAGATCATCCTGGCCGACGTCCGCAGCCACGGCTATTACGACGCAGGCGCCGAGCGCATCCTCGGCTCCATCCGCCTCGAACCCAATAACCTGCAGCCGGCTCTCGCGCTTCTGCCCAAAGATAAAGATATTTATCTCTACTGTACTTGAGTAAAAGAAGCCACCAGCGCCCGTGTGGCGCACATGCTCAGAGAACAGGGATTCAACGCATACGTAATCACCGGCGGTCTGTCCGCCTGGCGCAAAGCCGGCGGCGCAGTAGAACAAGTGCCGCAAGATGACATCGTACTGCTGCCAACTTTTAGTTGATGGCTTGCCGCAGATTTGCGCAGTAGGGGTGAGGGACATTGTGCCCGCTTGCAGCACATATATCTTTAGGTCTGGATAAAAGCTTCCCGTAGAGACGTAGCATTGCAACGTCTCGATTGCTCTTTTCAAAACAAAAATATATTTATATGGACCGCAGCCGCCCTCGCCGGCGCACGATGAAGCTCACTCGTCATTCCGACTGCGTGCCCTACAACCCGTCATCCCGAACCTCGTTAAGCTCACGCGCGCAGTTGGGCCCACATTTGCGCGCGGCTTTTGCGCGTAAATGGGCAGAGCGCGCGAGTAGGGGTGAGGGACCCTGCGCTTTCTTTTCTGCTATAAGCTCCCAAGCAAACGGGCAGCCCGCGCTGCCCATCACTTTCACAGATTACCTGTAGCTATCATGCCGGATATCGCGATTGTCGCGGCGCACATCGCGGCGGTCTGATCTGCGCTCACGATAA
Organism: Candidatus Angelobacter sp.; assembly: GCA_035552035.1. GTDB lineage: Bacteria > Acidobacteriota > Terriglobia > Terriglobales > Acidobacteriaceae > Angelobacter. The sequence continues at coordinate 9,601 of DASZMF010001045.1, read as the reverse complement.
TCGTGACGCAGGTCGCGCCGGTCATTTCTGGCTGCAGCGTAATTGTGCTCATAGCGATCATTGCGCAGCTCGCGCCGGTCGCGATTGATTTTGCGCGCGTCGTGCCGCACGTCTCTTCGGTCTTCGTGGCGCTCTCTAAAATCTCGTCGGACATCGCGGTCGTGATGGTAATCCTGCGCCACCATGCTGCCCGCACCGGCAAAAACCATGAACATAAGGCCCGTCAAAAGTCGTTTCATACTGAAATCCTCCTGGGAAACTCAACTGCTTACCGGATATAAACCCGCACAAAATCCCAGGGTTGCAAAAAAACGTGCTGTGAAAAAACTTATTGCGAAATTCCGCAGCGCCGGACAAATCGAAGGTAAGCAGAGAAGAAGCAAAGGGCAGGAAAGAATATTCACCTACTTCATTCGATTTCAAAATCGAAATCAGCCGATTTTACCGGCTATAATCGTATTGCTATTCCAAACATGAGAGCCCATATCAAATGGATTGCAAGAATAGGCGCAGCAATGTTTGCGCTGGCGCTGCTTTATCCTTTCACTGCGCTGCTGGCAGGTATTGGTCCGTGGCAGTGGGGCTCAGACTTTCGCGGCCCCGCGCTTTCTTCCGTGCGCGTCTCGCTTTTGCTCACCAGCGCCGCCATGCTGATTATCGTGGCCGTGGGCACGCCTCTTGCAGCTTACATCGCGCGCTGCTCCACCCGCGAACGTCTCTGGTGGCAGGCCCTCTTGCTTATTCCAATTCTGCTGCCGCCGCTGGCGCTGGGCATCCTGCTCTCTCTGGCTTTTGGACCATACGGCGCAGTGGGCGCAACACTGGAACATCTAGGATTGCGCACCACCAACAGCCCTGAAGCTTTTATCATGACGCAGGTTTACGTGGGCATGGGCTATTACGTTTTGGGCGCGGTGGCGGCGTTTGATTCGGTCCCCGCCATCCTGCAAAAGCAGGCCGCGCTGCTTGGCCTTCCACCGATGAAAGTTTTTCTGCGCGTCACGCTGCCGCTGGCAAAACTTGGGCTGGCCGTGGCCTTGAGCATTGCCTGGGTCCGCACCATTGGTGAGTTCGGCGCGGTGCTGGTTACCGCTTATTATCCCTCCGGCATTCCAGTGCAGCTCTGGACCAACCTCCAGAGCTTCGGTCTTCCCGCCGTTATGCCGTTGCTCGTCATTTTTCTGGCGGTTGCCTTGCCGCTGCCCTGGCTGATTCACGTTCTGGCCCAGCGGAAGCGCCATGCTTAAAGCCCACATCATCAAGCAGCGCCGCGAACTTCAAGTGGATGTCGAACTGCAACTGGAACCCGGCAGCGCACTCGGTTTGTTTGGCGCGTCCGGCGCGGGCAAGAGCACGGTGCTGGCATGCATCGCCGGGATTGAAGAGCCAGACGCCGGCTCAGTCCAACTCAACGGACTCAACTTGTTTCCGCCATCGTTGCCGCTGCATCGCCGACCACTGGGATATCTCACGCAAGAGCCCGGACTCTTCCCTCACCTGAGCGTCAACGAAAACGTTACGTTCGGAATTTCCAAAGAAGTTGCCAACACCGCTGAGCAGCAGCAATGGATTGAAACATTGCGTAATCGTCTTCAGCTAACACCGCTATGGAACGCGCCGGCATCACTCACCTCCGGTGGACAGGCGCGGCGCGTGGCCTTGGCGCGCATGCTGGCCCGCAAGCCTCCGCTGGTTTTGCTGGACGAACCTTTTGCCGGTCTTGATCGCCAACTTGTACGCGAATTGATTGACGACCTGATTTTCTGGGCGCAGACCATTGGCTTCAGCATGATTGCCGTTGACCATCAGGCAGAAGTGCTGAAGCGCCTCTGTCCGCAGCAGGCCGTGGTGATCGAGCAAGGCAAGATAGTACAGCGTGGCAGTTGGAGCGAGCTTTACCGCTCGCCCGCAACCGCGCTGCTGGGATCGCTGCTGTCGCCATTATGAGTTTTGAAGTAATGATGGGCCGTGAGCTTTAAGTAACAAGGAGTAAAACCTATGCGAGTTGAACCGCAGACAAAAATGTATCCGGTGCGTCACGCGTGCAAGGTGCTGGGCGTGAGCTATCCCGCGCTGAAGCAGTGGATCTACAAAGGCAAAATCAAGACGGTGAAAACACCCGGCGGACACCACCGCATTCCAGAGAGCGAGATTGACCGCCTGCTGCCGGCCATTCCGCAGCGCGGGCCGGTGCAGAAGCGCCGGGAAACATTCAGGACCATCAGCGGCCGCAATCAGCTGGTGGGCCGCGTGGTGGAGCTGAAAATTGAAGGCCTCATGGCGCAGGTCACGCTCTCCATCGCGGGCCAGCGCCTAACCTCGATCATCACCGCAGATGCCGTTCGCGAGATGCGCCTGGAAAAAGGCCAGATTGCCGCCGCGCTGGTGAAATCGACGGACGTAATGGTGATGCGGGCGAAGTAGGAGCTTTATTATTATGCAGGAAGAAATGGATGATTTAGCAGAACTCACGCAGCTTCGCGAAACACTTGACACCCGCCATGATGATATTGAGAGCGGCAGGATTCAGCCCCTGGACGGCGAAGAAGTTTTTGATCGCCTACGCCAGAAGAGCGCCGACCGTCGCCGTGGTAAAGCGTGAGCATACTACACAGTCATTTCACCTCGGCCGCAACACTTCATACTTCGTAATCGCATATCCTAATGCCGCGCCCAGAAACACATCGGATGGAAAGTGCGCGCTCGATGATATGCGCGAAAGACTGACCGCCGTGGCAAATCCATACACAACAATCGGCACCCACCGGTGCGTGCGATAACGGCCGGCAACAACTGTGGCCACGGAAAACGCGCCAGCTGCATGTCCTGACGGAAACGCGCTGCCCTTAAATGGCGATTTGCCGCCCGCAAAAAACGTGTCGCCGAAGTTGCCGCCAGGAGGCACGTCTGAAGGGCGCTTTCTGCGGGTGATCGCTTTTACCGCAAGGTCCACCACTGCGCTGTCAGCATAGGCTTCTCCCGCGAGCAGGGCTGTGCCCACTTCGTACGAGTCATGCCGCAGATATCCGGCAAACAAGAGCGACACGGGAACTGCCACCACTTCCGCAGTGGTAATCTGCGCGTCAAACGCGTCATTTAGATGGTCAAGATTTCTGGCATGCGTCTGGAAATAAGGCATCACATGCGGATCAGCATAGATCAGCCCCGTTGTCCCACCCACCACACCCAGCGTGGGCAGCAGATGACGGCCTTTGGCCAGCTGAAACGGAAACAGCCAGATATCTTTTTGATCGTGCAGAAAATCTTTGGGCAGGCTCCGCCATGTCACTTCCCGTTCAGACGCCGCATCGCCCGGCCTTGAAGATTGCGACGCCGAACTCTGTGAACGCGCATCTTGTGAAACTGAAGCCTGCGAAACCGAGCTTTGCGAAATTGGTGAAGGGCTGTCTGGCAATGCTGCTGCAGCTTGCGCAAACATGCGGGTAGGCGTGCAAAGTAATCCCGCGGAAACAACCAGGGTAAGAACCGACGAATTTTTAAATATCAGGCGCATTACGATTTCTTGGATGCGCCGCCCTGGTTCAAGGTGTGCTGCTGGATGCCCCACAATTCAAATAAAAGACACATTATTTCCGCTATTTATCTGGCGTTTATCTTCAGGCTATCTTCAGACCAATAAACGCAATGGCCCTCTCAAGCCTGTTGCATCCAGTCCCGCGGCCTGCCCGCATTACCGCTTCTGCCTGCCTTGTGAAATAATTGCCGGTTTGCCCCAAGCATCAAAAGAATGTGCCCTGCGGTCTGTTTATTTTCCGGCCGCCTGGTCGCGGCACGATGGTACGGAGCAACGACAGGAGAACCATGGACTTCCAACTCACTGACGAACAATTGCAGCTGAAAAAATCTATCCGCACATTCGCCGAGCGCGAAGTTCTGCCCAACGTAATGAAGTGGGACGAAGCCAATCACTTCCCTCTGGAGACAGTAAAAGAGCTGGGCCGCATGGGCGTGCTGGGCATGATCTTTCCCACCGAATACGGCGGCGCGGGCCTGGGCTACGTGGAATACGTGATTGCCATTGAAGAGCTTTCACGCGTGGATGGCTCCGTGGGCATCATTGTTGCCGCGCACAATTCCCTTTGCTCCAATCATATTTTCCTGGCCGGCAATGAAGAGCAGCGCAAGAAATATATTCCCAAACTTGCCACCGGCGAATGGATTGGCGCATGGGGACTCACCGAACCTGGCTCCGGCTCTGACGCGGGCGGCGCGCGCATGAGCGCCGTGCGCAAAGGCAAAAATGGCGGATGGGTGCTGAACGGCACTAAAACTTTTATCACCAATGGAAGTTATGCTGACGTGGCCGTGGTGATCGCCGTAACCGACAAGACGGCCAACACGCACGGCCTTTCGGCGTTCATCGTTGAAAAAGGCACGAAGGGTTTTCGTCCGGGCAAAAAAGAAAACAAGCTGGGCCTGCGCGCCAGCGACACATCCGAACTCATTTTTGAAGACTGCCACATTCCTGACGACGCCATGGTGGGCGTGGAAGGCCAGGGCTTTGTGGATTCCATGCGCATCCTCGATGGCGGCCGCATCTCCATTGCCGCGCTCGGCCTGGGCATGGCACAAGGCGCGTATGAAGCCGCGCTCAAATATTCGCAACAGCGCCGGCAATTCGGCAAAGCCATCAGCGAATTCCAGGCCATACAATGGAAGCTGGCAGACATGGCCACGGAAATTGATGCCGGACGCTTGCTGACCATGCGCGCTGCCTCAATGAAAGATGCAGGCATGAAGACGACGCTCGAATCGTCCATGGCCAAGCTTTATACCGGCGAGGTTGCAGTAAAGTGCGCGAATGAATGCGTGCAGATCCACGGCGGTTATGGCTTTATAAAAGATTATCCGGCAGAAAAGTTTTATCGCGATGTGAAGTTGTGCACCATCGGTGAAGGCACCAGTGAGATCCAGAGGATGGTAATCGCGCGGCAGTTGTTGAAGGATTAACGGTGGAAGAGCGGCCCTTAGGGCCGCGTAGAGTTGTAAAACGTAATTGGGGCTTTAGCCCCTGCAGACAAAATGTCCAGCAATCTCCAACCCTGGGTTGACCTCATACGCGCCGGAGACGTGCGCGCGCTGGCCCGCGCCATCAGCACCATTGAAGATAACCGTCCGGAATCGCGCGAGCTGTTGAAGTCGCTTTTCAATTTCAGCGGACGCGCCCACGTGATCGGCCTTACCGGCGCGCCGGGCGCAGGCAAAAGCACACTGGTCGATCAGTTGGCTCGCGAATATCGCAAACAAGAGCTCACGGTTGGGATCATCGCCGTGGATCCCACCAGTCCTTATACGGGCGGCGCGATTCTGGGCGACCGCATACGCATGCAGTCTCACCACGCGGATGCGGGCATTTATATACGGAGCATGGCCACGCGCGGCAACCTGGGCGGACTTGCGCGCTCCACCACTGACGCAGCCACCGTGCTGGACGCTGCCGGCAAAGACATGGTGCTGATTGAAACCGTGGGCGTGGGCCAGGATGAAATCGATATCGTGCGGCTGGCCGATGTAACAATTGTGATTCTGGTTCCCGGCATGGGCGACGATGTGCAGACGATCAAAGCCGGCATCATGGAAATTGCCGATATTTTTGTGATCAATAAAAGTGATCGCGAAGGCGCTGACCGCGTGGAGCGTGAGATCCGCATGATGCAGTCGCTGGCCATACGCTCAGATAAATGGACGCCGCCGATCATCAAGACCGTGGCGAGTGAAGGCAAAGGCATCGCCGATCTGGCTGCAACCATCGCAAGCTATGAGCAGTATCTGCAGCAGAAAGATTTGCTGATTAAGAAAAAGATCAGCAGCTGGCGTGAGCGCCTGATTGAAATGCTGCGTGACGGCTTACTGGAGCGTCTGCTGACGGAGCGCCTGCCGGAAGAAAAAATTGCGAGCCTGGCCGCTGACATCGCTGAGCATCGGCGTGATCCGTATTCTCTGGTGGAAGAGATTGTGGGAAGCTTCGGAAACAAAACCCGCCACGGAGACACGGAAGCACGGAGAAAAGAAAAAGTTTGAGCTAGGTTGGCCGACGCAAGAGATTCATTCACCGCGGAGGCGCTGAGACGCGGAGAAAACAAAAAGCCAAGGCAAGTAGGATAAATCGGAAACGATTCCCGCTTTGGCTAAAAACTAAGAGCTAAGAGCCGATAGCCAAAAGCCGACCGTCTTAAATATAGGAGCCATCGAGTTATGTCCCACACCATTGACCATCTCGGCATCGCGGTTAAATCACTGGCGCAGGCGCGCAAATTTTATGAGCATCTTGGACTGGAAGTCACGAGCGAAGAGACCGTGCCGCATGAGAAGGTAAAGGTCGCGATGATCCAGCTGGGGCACAGCCGCATTGAGCTGCTGGAGGCCACGAGCGCAGATTCGGTGATCGCCAAGTTTGTGGAAAAGCGCGGCGAAGGCCTGCACCACGTGGCCATTCATGTCCCAGACCTTACGCAGGCCGTGGAAACGCTCAAGGCCACGGGCACGCGCTTTGTCTCTGAAGAAATCAAGATTGGCGCCGGCGGACACCTTTATGTGTTTGTCCATCCTTCCAGCACGGGTGGCGTTCTGCTGGAGCTGGTTCAGGACGTGCCCGAAGGGGTTTAAAGAGATTGCCAGAATCGCCGACATTGCCACAATTGGCGATTGAAAAACCAAGCCTACATCTCTGCTCTTTGTCTATTGAATGATTACCTTTTGCCTTTGTTCTGTCAACAATCCCAGCTGATCTACCCCCGCGGAGCGAACGTCATCCACTGCGTCCACTAAAAAGCCATACCGTACACGTGCATCAGCACGGACATAAACAGTTTTATTCACGCGGCTGGTCAGGCGCTCTTGCAGCTTTTGCGTGAGCGCGTCGCCGGTGACTTGTTCTGAGCCGAGGAAGATGTTGCCGTCGCGCTGCACTGAGACGATCAGCGCATCTGCGTTGTTGGCGTCAGACATTTCTATCGAATGATTGGCCTTGGCCATTTCCAGCGGGACGCCCTGCTGCAGCATGGGAGTAATCACCATAAAAATAACCAGCAACACCAGCATCACGTCCACCATGGGCGTAACGTTGATCGTGGAATTAATTTTTGCTTCTGCGCGGCGCGGTGTTAGAGCCATCATTCCTCCTTTATTCAAGAGACGTATATCAAAGTGCAGTAGCGCTGAGAAACTAGCGGCGCATCACTGCGCTGCGTTTTAAAAAATAATCCACCAGTTCGCTGGAAGAGTTGTCCATTTCAACGCCAAAGGCCCTGATCTTGGTGGTGAAATAGTTGAACATCATCACGGCGGGAATGGCGACGGTGAGCCCCAGCGCCGTAGTCACAAGCGCCTCAGAGATGCCGCCGGAAACTGCGCCAATGCCGGTTGCTCCCTGGCGTTCCTGAATCTGCCGGAACGCGTCAATGATGCCGATGACCGTTCCCAGCAATCCCACAAACGGTGCGGTTGATCCGATGGTGGCCAGCCCGCTGAGTCCGCGTTCTAGCTCGGCGTGGACGATGGCCGTGGCCCGTTCCAGTGCGCGCTTGCTGGCTTCAATCTTTTCGCCGGAGATTTCTTCAGACTGCTCATGCGCGCGAAACTCCTGCAGACCTGAAGTCACAACTTTGGCCAGATGGCTCTTCTTGTTGCGCTCGGCCACGCGGATCGCTTCATCCAGTTTGCCTTCGCGCAGAGCGCCGGCCACCACGGGAGCAAACTGGCGCGACTGCTTGCGCGCAGCGGTAAAGGCAAGCCAGCGGTCCATCATCACGCCAATGGACCACGCTGACATGCCGAGCAGAATAATGGCAACGGTGCGGGCAGGCCATCCCATGTGAAGCCACATGGTCCACAGGTCAAAGCGCGAGGCCTCTTCACTGGACTGAAAAAAATAAACACCCAATATCTGTATCTTTATAAATAGATGACCAATAAGATTTGCGCCAAACATACTTAGCATTCCTCCACGGAAAGTTTTTAGGCTTTGCTTTTATCTTTTCTATCTTTTCTATCTATGGAGTGCGCAACTCCAGGGTCTATCCGGCCGCATGATGTTTTGACACCGTGGGTGGAGATTTTGCTCCCACATTTAGCAGGCGTGTACCTCAGAAAACAAAAATCACTTCCAGAAGACTATGGATAGAAGTTAGACTTGTCTGCCATGATTAGATTCAAACTACTTCTAGCTACGGTGACTCTAGTTGTTTCCACTCTGGCCTGCGCGGCTGATGACACATATAAGCTGGCGCTGGTCGATCATCCGGGGCAACTCAGCTGGTCCTCCGAGGGATTCAAAATTATTGAGCTCTCCGCCAAGCCTAGCGGCAATGAGATGGGAATACGCGCGCAGGATGCATCCGGCCGCCTCACCGCCCTTGGCTTCCTGTTTTTGTTTCCCGAGCAGGCTCCACTCACCGGCGCAAAGTGTCGCGAAGGAATCATGGGTCCGGAGAAGGCTAGTAACGCTTCACTCAAAATATTGGAGAGCACAGAGATTGCGCGACCGGGCGGGCTGCCGGTTGCCCTGGTGAGCTACACCGCCAGAGGCGACGGCAGTAAGACCGTCTACATAGTGCGGGGATTTATCGCCACCGGAGATCTATGCGGCGACCTGGAGTTTTACAGTGAGACGCCGATCCATGCCAGCGATCCTGATTTAAAGCAACTGCTGGCGAGCTACCAGATGCAGGAAAAATACGCACCCAAATTCACTGACATTTTCTTTTACGGGCAAATCCTCTATCAAAAGCACATGTATGCGGGGGCTGCGCCGATTTTTGAAAAGGCGCTGGCCCACGTGAATGATCTGCCTGACGCCACCTTGAAAACCATGAAGCGCGTGGCCACCGACCAGGCCGGCATCGCCTACGGAATCTCAGGAAACTCTGCGAAGGCCCGCGCGGTTTTTGAAAAGGCGATTGTGGGCGATCCGGATTATCCGCTGTTTTATTACAACCTGGCCTGCGCGGACGCCGAAGAGAAAAACCTGGCCGCAGCAAGAAAGCATCTGCAACAGGCGTTTGACCGGAAGGCGAATATTATCCCAGGTGAAACCATGCCAGACCCAACGACGGATAATTCGTTTACACCATATCGCGATAACAAAGAGTTCTGGGCGTTCGTGGAAGGGTTGAGGGAGCAGCGGTGATTCCATGGCAATCTGCCGCGGTGGAACAACTGAAGCTTATTGTTCATGGAGATTTGGAAACGTGTGATGCTGAGCAGTTTGCAATATTTACCAGATACGCGATAGAGCCTTACCTCGCACCAATTGTTCGTAATGGGACCATCGAAAGTGTGGTTGTGGTTGCCCGAAGAGAAAATGAGGTCATTTACTGGGAAGATGTTGAAGAAGGATTCAACGTTTCACCCATCGATTCCAATGGACAAATCCTTGAACACTGGTGCAATCAGGATGAACTTGGGCTGGCGCTCAATGCATGGATTGAAGGCAGAGGGTTGGCTACGCGAGTGCGTCCGGCTGGCTCATCTTAATTAAAGTCTTGCCCCATAGTTTATTCTGGCTATAGGGATCCCTCACTCCGTTCGGGATTTCAGAAAACAAGCTCGGGAATTTCAGAAAAGACATTCAGAAAAAACA
>DASZMF010001044.1:0-4761 GCA_035552035.1 Candidatus Angelobacter sp. | reverse complement strand
GGATATGCTGGCGCGCGCCATATCCAATCAACAACATCTCCGCCGCCGGATAACGTCCGCGACGTTTGCTGGGCAGCAGTATCTGCGTGAGCACTGCTGAAAGTGACAAGGCCAGCTCCTGGCGGATACTGTTCTGCCGTTCCGGCGGAAAAGAATCCGCAATGCGTGAAATGGTCGAGGCCACGTCCGACGTATGTAGCGTTGAAAACACCAGATGCCCGGTTTCCGCCGCTGTCACGGCAATACGCATCGTCTCCGGATCGCGCATCTCACCCACCACAATCACGTCCGGAGCCTGTCGCAATGCAGCCCGCAAGGCCGTGGGAAAATCCGGAGCGTCTGCGCCCACTTCCACCTGCTCAATCAAGCTGCGTATATTTGCATGCTCATACTCGATTGGATCTTCAATCGTCACAATATGCCGCGCGTCACGGCGATTGATCTCGTTCACCAGCGCGGCCACCGTCGTCGATTTTCCCGATCCCGCCGGCCCCCCAATCAGTACCAACCCGCGCGGTATCCGCGCCAGTTGTTCAACCGATGGCGGCAGATGCAGTTCATGTAAAAACGGCACCACGTTGGGCAGTGCCCGGATCGTTGCCGCCGCCCGTCCCCGCTCATGATGCAGATTAATGCGGAAGCGCCCCATCCCATTGCGATATGACGAATCGGCAATATGCGTTTCCAGATATTGCCGCAGCGCATGCGGCATCAGCGCCGGCGTAACTGCGTTCTCAATCTCCTCGCTCACGAGCAGCTTGTTACCCAAAGCCACAACCTGCCCGTCCACGCGCATACACGGCGGCGCATCCGCCACCAGCAGCAAATCACTGCCGCGGCTCTCCACCAGTTGCGTGAGCCATTTATTCAGCTCTGTTAAGGAATCAGACAAAGTTGTTGTTCTCTCAACTGGAACGTTTGCCCATGGCAATCTTGCATAGACACGAAGAAACTAAAAATCTACCGCTGATTTCTGCAGGATAAACGTCGATTTTTCTTTTGCAAAAACAACAGTCGTCTATATACGGCGTCTCGAAGGACGTAAGCGAACAAGTGCATTCTTCAAGCTTTAAGCAGGCCTGAGAGACCTTGTGTCTTCCGATCGCCCGATGCCCCAATGACGGGCGACCTGTCCCGGCTCGCCGTGGATCACCCGATCTCTTACTTGGGCTCTTTCAGCTTCAACTTGTCCTTGTTCTCTTCCAGAAAAGCCCGGAGATTGTCCGTCTGGTCCAGCAACCGTGTCCATTGCTCAAAATAAAGCGTGACCGGGAATCGCCCCAGGCCATAAACGCTAACGCCTCCTTTTTCGCTAACACGAAACTCCAATGATCCCGTGCGTTTGGTCGCCACCTGTTTTTCCAGATCTGCCAGGCGCGCTTTCATCTCTTCATATGTTGGTTCTGCCATGTTCACCTCTTCTGAAATCTTACAATAAATCTCTCACCTGCTTGTTATTCCGTCATAAAGCCCCATCATCACGCAGGTCCCTGATCCGGTGTTGATCCGCGCAAATCTGCGGCAAGAATCAGCTTTTCAATTTCGGCGCTTACCAATTTTGGCAATAATGGCAATCTTTTGCGCCCCTCTGCCGATGTCCTTCAGCCAGATGCCCACCCGGCATATATGTTTTGTTGCAAATAAAAGCCAAACCCAAATTCCACCGAGCGGTGACTGCGCGGTTGAGGTGCACCCTTGGAGTGAGACAGTAATCTGAATCATGTAGATCCTGCACGGGAACTCCGCAATTCGCTGCGGCTCCTTCAGATGCATGCGTGCCGATATACTGAACTACTGGCGCGGACGGCTCACGCGCTCCAATTCCCGGATCAAACGCTGAAAGTCCTGCGGCGGCGGGCAGTCCAGCGTAATGCGCTCTCCTGAACGCGGGTGCGTAAACTCCAGATGCGCGGCGTGCAGCGCTACGCGGTCAATCAAATGTTCTTCTGCTTCCTGGGGCTCGTATTTTCTGTCGCCGATAATCGGATGCCCCAGGGCAGAGAACTGCGCGCGAATCTGGTTTTGCAGTCCCGTGACCAGCTCGACCTTCACGAGTGTGGCGTCGCGGAAAACTCGATCAATGTAATAGCGGAGTTCAGCGCGGGCAGCATCGTGATCTGTTGCCGTTCGCAACTGCTGGAATAAACCCAGGCGCTTAAAGTAATGGACGAGCGGCCCCGTAGCGGCGCGTAACTGGCCGCGCACCACGGCGAGATATCCGCGGACCGGCGTGTGCGCAAGAAACTGGTGAATGAGCGAATCGCGATCCTTGTCCGTTTTGGCAAACAGCAAAATACCGGAAGCAAAACGGTCGATGCGATGCACGATTAACGCGCGTTGCTTCCGCGGCTTTAACTCGGCAATCAGTAGAGACAGTGCAGACGCAACGTCAGAACCTTTGATGGGCACAGCCAGCAAGCCTGCTGGCTTGTTTACGACGATGAGCCCGTCATCTTCAAAAAGTATGGTAACTTCGCGCGGCATACGAGGACGGCGTCGCGGGCCATGGCCCTCTTTTCCCCGGGATTTTCCCGGAGCGCCGCTCTGCTTTTTTCCGCCTTCCTGCCGCGTATATTCCCGGCGATCTTTTCCCCGCTCTTCGCGTGAATATTTTTCCTGCGTATTATTGCGGTCTTTTCCGCGAGCCTCTTTACGATCTTTGCGATCCGGGCGGGCTGGGCGATCTGTGCGGGCTGGTTTTTGTGCGCTTTGGTCCGGGTTCCGGTTCCGATCTCGCCTGGGACCTGGTTCAGGGCCGCGTTTCGGCATTCCATTTGGACTCAAATTCGAACGGCGCTCTGGGTTGCGATCCGATCGATCTGAGTTTCCACTTGAACTGTGGGTTGGCCTCCGGTCAGAAGTACGTTTTGGCTTTCCTTTATTGCTGCGGGCTTTGTGCGAAGGCTTTTTCATGATTGATTAGTGTCAAACCATTATCAAGCCGCGCAGTGAACAATCGCAAACAGGAGGATCGTCTCGTATTCAGGCGGCCTGCGGTTTGTTGGCGTGGCATCCGAATCAGGAAGTACACGGCAGTGATCCTGGCACTAACCGTTACACAATGATCTGGTCTAATGGCTCACACATGAAAATAAATGCGGCCCACAGCGATCATGCTCGACCGACCGAAGAACGCGTAAAGAAAAGCTCTGCACTGGCTGCGAGCATGACGCTCCTTCTGCTCGCTTTTGCCTGCACGGCCAGCGCGCAAGTCTTCAATACACAAACACTGGACGACTACGTAACGGCGCAGATGCAGTGGGAGCATATTCCCGGGCTCTCATTGGCGGTGGTGAAGGATGGCAAGATCATTCTCGCCAAAGGATACGGGCTGGCCAATGTGGAGACCAGGACTCCGGCCACGCCAGAGACCGTGTACAAAATCGGCTCGGTAAGTAAACAGTTCCTGGCGGCCGGAATCATGCTGCTGGTGCAAGACGGGAAACTCAGCCTGGACGATAAAGCCAGCAAATATCTGGAAGGCACCCCGGATTCGTGGAAAGAGATTACCGTGCGGCATCTGCTCTCGCATACGTCGGGGATAGTGCGGGAATCTCCGGGCTTTGAACCGTACAAAACGCAGACGGATGCAGAGGTAATTAAGGCGACCTATGCGCTGCCACTCCGTTTTGCTCCCGGCGAGAAGTGGGCCTACTCAAACGTGAACTATTACGCGCTGGCGGAGATCATCCACAAAGTCAGCGGCAAACCGTGGAGCGATTTTATTGCCGAGCGCATTTTTGCTCCTGCGGGAATGAAAGCGACGACTACTACGACGGCGGATATTGTTCTGTCGCGCGCCAGCGGTTATGACAACAAAGGCGGCAAGCTGCACAATGCTGAGGACTGGCCGGCGGTGCGTCCGAGTGGGGCGTTTATTTCTACGGTGTTGGATTTTGCGAAGTGGGATGCCGCGCTTTACTCCGACAACATTCTCTCCGCCGCAAGCCGCGAGCAGATGTGGAAGCCGGTGACACTGAGTAACGGTGAGACTGCAAGGTACGGTCTCGGCTGGTTCACAGAAACTTTTCAAGGCCACCGCCGGATACACCATGAAGGCGGCATTCCCGGGTTCTCGTCTGACTTTGAGCGATTTGTAGATGACCACCTGACCGTGGTCGTGCTGACGAATGCCAACAATCGCGACCTGGAAGATATGGCTTTACGCGTTGCCGGTTTCTATGCGCCGGCGCTTGTTCCCGCAGAAAAGAAGGCCATCCCGGATGCCGAACCGGAAGTTACCGCAGAGATAAAGAAGATCATAGATGGACTTGCCAACCGCCAACTGGATGCCACCCTTTTTACACCTGAAAGAGCGGCCACTATGAATGATCAGTTGAAAGCAGATTTCCCAGAAGACATTCGCAGGCTCGGGGCGATTCTGTCAGTGGAACTACTGGAGCGAAAGAACGAATCAGAGAACAGGATTTACCGCTATCGAATCAGCTACAGGAATATGCCGCTGTTTGTGCAATGCATATTCAATAAGGATGGCAAGATCGCAAAGTTTGCGGTGGGGGATTGAGCGCGTCTTTAAAAAAGAATCTTGGTACAATTTCAGGAGCTTTTGCACAGAATTCTATTTTGACTGCTTAAAAGCTATAACGAATGTCAAGCAAAGTCCTCTGGATGATCGACAATGAAATTGATGGAACGCGGTTTGAACGAATTTGTGTCGATCTTCTATATCGGAATGGCTATAAAGATATTGTCCCCGTTGAGCCACAGGATGGTGGTCGTGATGCTGAGGAGTTTCCTAGA
>DASZMF010001043.1:0-3979 GCA_035552035.1 Candidatus Angelobacter sp. | reverse complement strand
TGCGCTCCGCTCTGGGTGCTGGACAGCTGCGCCTGGTGCGCCAACTTTTTGTAGAAGGCGGATTGTTGAGCCTGCTGGGATGTGGTTTGGGATTCGGCATTGCCGTTTTGATTATTACCGCTTCGCACAAATTGTTGCAGCAAGCCGTAACACGCGGTGACGCCGTGGCGTTGCACTGGCCCGTGGTGCTGGCTCTGGCCGGGATCGCGACCATCACAACTGTGTTGTCATCGCTTATTCCGGCATTGCTTGTTTCCAGAACAGATCCGCAGCCGGCCTTGCAATCTGCCTCACGCGGACTCGGTAGCCGCTCCGTCCGCGCGCGGCTCAGCGGCTGGCTGGTGGCTGGCGAAGTGGCGCTTTCAACTTTGCTGCTGATTGCTACTGGTTTGCTCTTTCATACTTTGTGGAACCTTGAGCACACGCGCCTGGGATTTGAAACCGCCCGTGTGACTTCGTTTACAGCCATGCCTGCCGATGCCGCGGGCTTTATTAATCTGGGAGTGGCGCAAGCCGGTGAACAAACGCCCACGTCTGTGGCTACACTTTTTTATCAGCCAACGCTGGAAAGCTTGCGCCAGGTGCCCGGAGTGCAAGACGCCGCGCTAATAACCGCGTTGCCGCTATCTGGCATTAACATGCGTACCAGCTTTAAACTCGCGCAGCATCCTGACGACCCCGCACACAGAATGGAAGCGCGCATCACCGCCGTGAGCGGAGGCTATGCCCAACTCATGGGTACGCCCATGCTCAAAGGCAGGATGATCAGCAACGGTGACAATTCGAGCGCACCGTTTGTTGCCGTGATCAATGAAACGTTGGTGCACAAATATTTTGGCGAGCAGGATCCACTCGGTCAGAAAATAGATCTGGGCGGCGCGGAAACGGGGGCAGTGCAGCCTTATACCGTTGTGGGCGTGATCGCCGATCAGGTGGATACCGGCATCTCACAGGCTGCTGAACCGCTGCTGATGGTTCCGTATGAGCAAGTGCCCGCGAGCTCGCTTTACTACCAGATACTTATCAAGACCGTGGTCTTCTTTGTGGTGAAGACCCGTGGCGACATTGCCGTTGCTCCTGCTGTCCGCAATGTTTTCCACCAGACCGCGCCGGATTACGCCGTGGATAACTTCCAGACTATGCGTGAAATTGTTGACCAGAGCAATTTCAACCATCGGCTGGGACTTTATCTCACTGGCGCTTTTGCGGGCATGGCTATTCTTATGGTCGTCGCCGGGCTGTATGGAGTGCTGGCGCAGTTGGTGAGTTATCGTCGGCGGGAAATTGGCGTTCGTCTGGCTCTGGGTTCAACACGACGGCGAATTCTCGGTATGTTCCTGCGCCAGGGCACGGTGCTGGTGGTGGCCGGACTGGTGATTGGGATGGTGTGTGCTCTCTGGGCTGGACGGCTGGTGAAAAGCTTTCTTTATCAGGTGCAGCCTCTCGATGGCTGGACATACTTAAGCGTGGTTCTGCTGCTGCTTTTTGTGGGAACGCTGGCAGCGCTCATTCCGGCGCGTCGCGCGGCAGCCGTGGAGCCGATTGAAGCGCTCAGAGACGAATAGATTTGCGACATCCAAAAGCAGTTGTGGTTGCTCTGGTATGAGAGTGGTAGTCTATCCAGTCCATAAGGGGGCAGCCATGCGTGCCATCAGCGGTTCACGAGCTTTGCAGATTACATGCCTTTCGATCCTGATTTTAGGTTTGTTTGGGGCCAGCGCGTCTGCGCAAAACTCTCCACTCGATAAGCAGGTCAGCACCGTACTGCCTGATGCTCAGACTTTCTACTTGGATCTGCATCAGCATCCGGAATTGTCGTCGCATGAGACACGGACGGCCACAGAACTGGCCACGCGCCTGCGCGCACTGGGATATGAAGTCACAGAGCATATTGGCGGAACAGGAATCGTGGCCATCCTGAAAAATGGCGCTGGCCCAACCGTGATGCTGCGTACTGAATTGGACGGACTGCCGGTGGAAGAGAAGACCGGCCTGCCTTACGCAAGTAAAGCGCGCACAAAAGATGACAGCGGCCGCGACGTGGGCGTGATGCATGCCTGTGGGCACGATATTCATATGGCGTCTTTGTGGGGCGCTGCGTCCATTATGGCGCACAGCAAAGACTCATGGCATGGAACGCTGATGCTGATTGGCCAGCCGGCGGAAGAAACAATTACCGGCGCCGATGCGATGATTAAAGACGGTTTGTTCTCGCGCTTTCCCAAACCGGACATTGGCATTGCCCTGCATGACACGAACACTCTTCCTTATGGCAAAGTTGGAATTACGCCGGGATATGCCAAGGCCAACGCGGATTCTGTCCGCATTACGGTTTACGGCAAAGGCGGACACGGCGCGCTGCCGCAGACGACGGTTGACCCTGTGTTGATTGCTGCGAGAATCGCGGTTACGGTGCAGTCGATTGTCTCTCGCGAAATCAAACCGGGTGACGCAGCGGTGATTACCATTGGCTACATACAGGCTGGCTCAAAAAATAATATTATTCCTGACGAAGCGCGCATGGGCTTTACCGTCCGCTCTTACAAGCCTGATGTTCGCGCGCATCTGCTCGCGGGCCTTGAACGTGTGGCCAAGGCAGAAGCCATGGCCGCAGGCGCGGAGAAAATGCCGCTGATTGAAAAATACGAATCAACTTCGGCGGTCTATAACGATCCGGTTCTCACACAGCATTTGGCCGCGACGCTTGAGGGTGTTCTGGGCAAGGGAGCGGTAGTGACGGAAGAGCCCATCATGACGTCAGAAGATTATTCGTACTTCGTTGACCAGGGCATACCGTCTTTTTATTTCACACTGGGTGTGGCCGATCCACAGAAGCTGGCAGAGGCAAAAGCCGCCGGCGGACAGCTGCCCAGCAATCACTCGCCGCTTTTCGCGCCGGTGCCGGAGCCTTCCATCAAGACCGGCATCACGGCGGAAGTTACGATTCTGCGCGATCTGCTGAAAGGCACTTCGGCAGATGCGAAGAAGTTTACTGAGAAGCCTGCGGGGAATTAGTGCACTGATTTTCAAGGACCAAAAGCTTTTCACCGCGGAGACGCTGAGGCGCGGAGAAGAGCTTGCTTAAATATTTCTATTTTCGATTTTCGTTTCGTGTTTTTCTAAGTCCCATAGGAGCTGTGCATTGATGAAATTTTCACGCCGCCGTTTTCTTGAAACTGCAGGTATCACCGCAGCCGTCTCATTGACCAGGCCCGCAAGTCTATTGGCTCAGGATGAAAGCGCCAGCACGGGCAAGCAGCCGGCAGCCATTGCGCGGCTGAAATCGCGCAAGGCGGAGGCCAAGCCCATTACCACGGCGGAGCGTGAGCAACGCATTGAGCATGCCCGGCAATTGATGGTGGAAAATAAGATGGATGCCGTGATGGTTATGGGCGGCACGTCTCTGGTTTATTTCGCGAACATTCACTGGTGGATGAGCGAGCGCACGTTTGCGCTGATCCTGCCGGTGAAGGGAAGTCCGTTTTATGTTTGTCCGGCGTTTGAAGAAGATCGTGCGCGCGAGCAGATTGCCAGCGGGCCGGGCGGCAACGATGCTGAAGTCCGCACATGGCATGAAGATGAAAGCCCCTATCAGCGCGTTGCTGAAGGGCTGAAGGCGCGCGGCCTCTCCACCGGCAAGATCGGTATGGAAGAAACGGTGCGTTATGTGTTCAGTGAAGGCGTGAGCAAAGCTGCGCCGGGACTGCAGTTGGTGAGCGGCACTCCGGTTACTGCCGGCTGCCGCATGATCAAGAGCCAGCATGAACTGCAACTAATGACGCTGGCCAATCAAGTCACGCTGGCGGCGTACGAAGCGGCCTATCTTTCCACCAAAGAAGGCATGACGCAGAATGATTTCGGCGCGATGGTGCAGGCCGCGCATTCGCAGCAAGGTTTCCGCGGAGATGCCAGCATCCAAGTAGGCGAATTCTCCGCTTTGCCGCATGGATCGGCTACGCCGCAGGTTATCCGCGAAGGA
>DASZMF010001042.1:0-3533 GCA_035552035.1 Candidatus Angelobacter sp. | reverse complement strand
TGGCGCGCGATTTCAGCTTCCTGCACTTTCGTCTGCTGCTCTTTCTCAATCAGCTGGACTTTGACCTGTTCAGTCATTACCTGTTGCTGCTGAATATTGGCCTGGATCTCATACGCCTTGTCAGCCTGCGCCTGTTGTTTTTTCACCAGTTCGGAATATTCAGCTTTCTTCACTTCCAGGTCACGCTGCGCTTCTGCCTGCTTGGCCTGTGAAAGTGTTTCAGCCAGCACGCGCTCCTGGTCCGCTTGTGCGCGGGCAATTGCTGCGGCGCGCTGCGCTTCCGCCATTTTGATGGCTGTATCACGCTCAGCTTCGGCGGCGGCAACGTCGGCATCGCGCTTGATGCGGGCCACATCAGGCCGGCCCATGTTGGAGATGTATTCATTCTTGTCGCGAACTTCTTTAATAGTGAATGAGATTACTTCCAATCCCATTTTGCTCATGTCGGCGGCGCAGGTGCCGCGCATGCGGTCGCCCACCATCTCCGGCTCTTTTACGATCTGTTCAACCGTAAGCTGGCCAATGATTCCGCGTAGATGGCCTTCCATCACCAGTCGAATCAGGCCTTCGCGCTGCGCCGGCGTCTTGGTAAGAAACTGCTCGGCGCCCGTGCGGATGGAAACATCGTCTGACTTCACTTTGATTTGCGCCACCGCTTCCACCGTGACGGCCACACCCTGATTGGTGTAAAGGTCCTGTTGCGGCGCAACGTCAAATGACATCAACTCCAGCGAAAGAAGACGACAGCTTTCAATCAAAGGCCAGATCACGCTACCCGCACCTTTGATCACACGCGGCGTTTTGCCGCGACCGTAAACCAGCAACGCCTCATTGGGTCCCACCTTGCGATACAGCCGGGCCAACATGGCAATGACAAACATAAAACCAAGAATGCACAGACCAATGATGATCCACACAGACTGCAGTTCCATAGATCCCCCTAAACCTTTCATTGAGAACTTTTCTCCTCTTCCCCGAATATTCCTGCTTCGCCGGCCAGTTCGTTCCATCGCCGGACATAAGCCACACCGTGCTCAAACTTGGTAACAATTACTTCTTCACCGCGTGCGAATTGCTCCGGCTGTTCCGCGCGCGCGGCACACGCCTTGCGCGTGCCTACCTGCTCAAAAATAATTTCGCCCGTACCGCCTTCGCGAATGGTTCCGCTCACCTTGCCCAGCACGCCCACCATCTCAAAATCCGCGGGATCAAGTTCATACTCATGCGCCATCAGAAACTTGGCGACAAAGAGAACCACCAGCGACGCACCCAGCAATCCCACTAACGAAGCAAAGACCAACGTGAAGAAAATCCATATGTGATGCCCATGTGCCAACAGGTATCCTGCACCGCCGAACCATGCCAGAAAGACTGCGATGGTCATGGGATTGAACAGCGGGAAGTGGCCACCGTGATGGCCGCCGCGCGCGTGCCCAAGATTGAAGTGTCCGTGGCCAGGAACATGGAAGTGGAAGTGGAGCGTACCGCTGACAAATGAGATAGCGGTAAACGCGAAACCCACAACGAAGCAGATCAGATAAAAGAGTTCCCAGTTCATGGCTTCACCTCGCAACTTGCTTCGCTCAGCTTCATCTTTGCTTCGCAGATCTTTGCTTCGTTCAGCTTCACTTCGCTCACCTAGGCTTCGCTGGTCTCAGCGGCGGTCTTCTGCTGCTGCGGACGCAACACGTGCAACAACTTCTCCGCCAGCTCCGGCGTTTCCAGAATGGCTTCCATCAGCACCAGGCAGCTGCGTGAATCCTTGTGCTTGGCCAGGTTCAGCAGCGCGCGGCTCACCGGCGGATCTCGGCGGAAGCGCTCGGCTCCCTGAATCAGCCAGAGATCCAGCGTGTCTTCCGCGGCGCTCAGGTCAGACATGAGCTCGTTGTGGAAGCCCTCGGGATCGTCCACCAGATATCCGGGATGGACTTTAAAAAACTTGGCCAGCAGAAGCCGAGTCTTATTCGTAAGGTGCGGACGCGAGCCATTCTCAATCTGCGAGAGATAGCTCTGGCTGATCTTCATCTTCAGATCACGCGTGACGGCCCGCACAACTTCCTGCTGGGTCATTTCGCGGCCAAAGCCGCGAAGGTTCCCTTCCATCAACCTGAGGTAGCGTAATTTTTCGCCTAGTTTCATATCGCTAATAGCAATATTAATATTCCAATTTGCAATATGTGTCAATAGAAATCGGCGGACTTTCTGGGTAGCCTGGCAAATCATTGATACGTAAAGGTTTATTTTAAAACTTGAGACACCGAGGAACGGAGGACGCAGAGGAAAACTGGAAATAGTTCAACTGAACCAGAGAAATCATGGAAAACAAAAAAGCGCCGGCAGCGAGAGAGGAGAGGCCGCTGCCGGCGTGCGTTTGAGAGAATTTCTGATTTCTGATTTCTGATTTCTGATTCTAAAGATGAAACCGGTTGCGTTATCCGTGTGTGCCCATCAGCAGACGGTCAAAATCTTTTTCTTCCTGGGTTTCCTCGTGGGCTTTCTTTTCCTTCTTTTCTTTCTTGTCGCAGTTGCCCTGCTGGGAAGCGGATACGGATGCGTTCGCGGCTTCGTCAGTTTTGTTTTTTTCCGTCGCAGCAAAAGCGGACACGGAAGTTGCCAGGGTTGCCAGAGCCAGTAAGCGGACCAAAGTAGATTTCATATGAATTCTCCTGTTTGATTTGTATTTTTATGAATGCGGTTTGCAATGCGCCGCGTTCTTTCAATGTGTAGAACCGAGGAGGGAGGAATTTATTCCGGGGAGAGGAGAAGAAATATTTTTTTGAAAGTGGGAATAAAGCGGAGAGAGCTGAATCGGACGACCGGAAAGTCAAGAAACTTTTACCACAGAGGACACGAAGGAACACAGAGGAAAGCAAAAAACTTACCAATGATTTTCATAGATGATATGGCCGCGAAAGGCCACATGAAATTCCACCCTTTGCGTCGCAATGGATGCGGCACCAGCGTCGCTAACGTTTTTTTGCTTCCTGATGCTTAAGGTAAAGCTTTTCTGCGCGGGCCAGCAGTTGCGAGGGACGCAGGCCAAAGAGTTGGGCCGTTGCGACGAGCATACGATGCGTCGGGCTTTTCTGTCCCATTTCAACGGAGTTGATGTGCTTGTCAGAATAGCCGACTCTTTCGGCCATATCAGCATGTGACCAGTTACGGCGCAAGCGTAGCTCGGTAATCACCGCGCCCACCGCCTGATCTGGCGTAGCGTGCTTTCTTTCCGTATTGGTACCAACCCGGCGACCCACACTTGGATCATCGGTGATTGACAAAGAATATTTTTCCTACTAAAGTTCTGTAAATACTATTGGTAACTTGCGCCGGAGAGAAAGAGCGCGGAATGGGTATGAAAGTCAGCAAGAAGAGCGTGCGCGTTTACCGGAATCTATACTGGGTGAACCAGGGACTCATTTATGCCGTAAGGCGCATTGACTGAACTCTGCCAGGAACCGGACATTCCTCACGAACAGCTCAGACAGACTAGGACGATGATTGAGGAGGCGCGAATCTTGGTGAATGACGAATTG
>DASZMF010001041.1:0-2566 GCA_035552035.1 Candidatus Angelobacter sp. | reverse complement strand
CGCGACCGCTTTGACCGTCTTGAATCACTTTAGAAAGGATGGAAGAATGACGAACCCCACAGAGACGCTAACCGTTGTGGTTGAGAGAGTGTTTCCGCATCCGCCGGAAAAAGTGTGGCGCGCGCTCACTGAGAACCCGCTGGTTGCGCAATGGCTGATGAAAAATGACTTTGAGCCGGTGGTGGGGCGGAAGTTCCAATTTCGCTTTGACCCGGTGCCGAACTGGGATGGCATGATTGACTGCGAAGTACTGGCCATCGAACCGCTGAAACAACTCTCTTATACATGGGGCTCATTTGGGTTAGAGACTGTTGTGCTGTGGACGCTGAGTCCCGCCGACGGTGGCACGCACGTTCGTATGGAACAGTCCGGCTTCAGCCCTGCAAACCAGGCAGCGTATAAAGGCGCACAATACGGCTGGCAGAAATTCTTTGGCGGCCTTGAGAGTGTACTGAACACGCAGGGCTGAACGAGCAGGGCTAAGGCACGAACAAAATCGCTGACTAAGGGAGCGGAGACTGAGGAGCGGGTATTAAAGGAGATGAAGTTGAAGGAGAAAAGTCCGATGAAGAAATCCGTCCCGGTGGGATCTGCTTCTGCCTCTGCGCTGATTGACGCGCGTATCAACGAGCTGGCGGACTGGCGCGGCAAGATGCTGGCGAAGGTGCGCGCGTTGATACTGGCGGCTGACGCTGAGATGGTGGAAGAGTGGAAGTGGGGCATTCCAGTGTGGTCGCGCGGTGGCATTGTCTGCACGGGAGAGACGTACAAGAGCGTGGTGAAGATGACATTTGCCAAGGGCGCTGCACTGGAAGATCCTGCAGGTCTCTTCAACTCCAGCCTGGGTGGAAATGTGCGGCGCGCGATTGATATCCACGAAGGTGAAAAGGTGAATGAGGCGGCGTTGAAGGCGCTCATCCGCGCTGCCGTGGCGCTTAATCTTGAGGGCAAGAGTAAGTCAAAGCCGAAGACTATGCCGAAGCCGCGTGGAGCGAAGTAGGCGGGTTGACTTACTTCATCGCAATGTGCGGACATATCTCTGTCATCTCCTCTCGCGCAAAACATCCCGCCCAAAAAAGATTTGAGAAATCTAACAATCTAACGGAAACCGAACATTAACAGTTCCACATCCTGAATATGCGGCGCTTGTGGTAAGTCTCTAAACAGATCGTGTTTCGATACTGTAAGGAGCCGCTGAAAATATGAAGAAGACCCCCTCGCGCTTAATTTCAGTCGCATTTTTGCTGGCTGTTGCCGTCTGCGTTACCGCAGGCGTAATTCAAGGTTGTTCCAACTCACAACCGGCCGCGCCCAACACGGCCGCAGAGCAGCCCAAACCGCAGGCCTCGTCGTCGCCGGTAACGTGCGCGCAGTCGGAGGCGTCTACTGCTACTTTTCCGCCGGTGCCTACGGTGATTGACGCATCGTGCGCCAATATTCCGCTGGACTTCAACGGCACTCCTTCGCAATCCGGCGCCGATCTTTATTCATGGCTCACGTTTGTCGCCGTGAACTGGCCCGTGGACGCCACTACCTGCTCAGCCAACACGAGCGCCACAATCCTTTCTGGATCGCCGAATCCTACGTGGCTTACCTTCCTGAGCAATGACGAAGTGTTTGTCCCCGCGCCGCAGAAGCCGCTGAACTGGTGTTATGGTTCAAGCGCGCCAAAAGCCGGAGCACCGCAAGCCAGGTTTGCCAGCGCAGACGCCGCAGTGGCCGCCCGACACAATCTGCAAATGGCGCATCTTCCTCCCAAGGTGAAGGCGCTGGCGCAGAAGCATCCTGAAGTGCAGTTGTTTCTGCATCACAATGCCAAGGGCCAGGATCTGTTCGCGAACATCGCGCACATGAAGGCGCTGAAGATCGCCAAGCTCGAGATCACACCAGAAATGCAAACTATCCTGGACGCCACTGACGAGCCGGTCACCGACCAGAACGGACGCTTTGTCCGCTTCACCATTAATATTGGCGAAGATGAATATAACTACATCATGGCGCAGAATCTCTGGAAGGTCTCAGGCCAGAAAACCGCGCAGGCGCTCACGTTCCCGTCGAGCAAACAATCCAGCGCAACTGAGCTGGGCGCGATGGAATTCAAAGCCGCATGGAAAGTGCTGGGAGCCAATGACGATCCCTCGCACTTCTTCACGCTCACCGCTATCGTTTACAACGACGAAGACGGCACACCCAGCCCCGGCGCCAATCCTGTAACCGTCGGACTGGTGGGTTTGCACATCATCCATAAAACGCAGAAGCAATCCAAGTGGCTGTGGGCAACTTTCGAGCAGGTTGAGAATGATACCAAGTCATTCTTCAATCCAAATTGCTCGGCCACCGATTGTCCGCCCAACATTGAAACCGCCACCACGCCGTACTATGAACTGAACAAAGATGGCACACCGCACAACAGGCCGGTTCAGATTGTGGCGGCCTCACAAACCACGGCAGCTGACCTCAACAAAACGTTCCAGGCGCTGCTGCCGAATACTCCGTGGGCGTATTACAAACTCATCAGCACGCAGTGGGTAGGCGAGTTTGGCAACGCGCCCAAACCGCCCAAGCT
>DASZMF010001040.1:0-2463 GCA_035552035.1 Candidatus Angelobacter sp. | reverse complement strand
GGATTCCGCTGTCCTGCGACAGTTGCTCAGCTTCGGAGGAAACTGCGAAAACTACTATGTGCAGCACTCCCACGGCGAATTTCGTATCCTGTTTTTTTCTCCCCAGAGCGCTCATGCAACTGAAATCCACCGTACCCATAGCCGCAACGGAGCGGAAAATACCATCGACGATCTGGTCCGCTATTTCCAGGGGCTGCGCAAGAGCGTCGTAAACAGTTATGCCGGAGAACGGATGCACGTGGTGGAACACGTGTTGCTGCGGCCTTACACAAGCGGGCGGCAGGCCGGCCATTCTGCTCAAAATCCCGGCGCCGTTCCCGATGATTTCTACTCGTACCGGGTCAGCGTGGTCCTGCCCAACTGGCCCGTGCGCTTTCAGAGCGATGAGTTCAAGCTCTATGCCGAACAGTTGATGTTTGAAAACGCGCCGGCCCATCTGGCCATTCATTGCTTCTGGTTGTCGGTGGGCCAAATGAAGGAATTTGAGGGACTGTTCAGCCAATGGAAAACTCTGAGACGCGAGATAGAAGAAGCCGAGGCGTCCGATTCGGGTAGAGAAGTTTTACTCGACCGGTCTGCTGAAAGACTCCGCGCCATGATCGTAAAGCTCCACCAGGAACAGCCCCCTGAGGGGCCAGCAAAACCGGAAGCAGGTAAGGTATGAACCGCGCCGCACATAAGATCACGTGCGTGGTTTTTGAGATAGGCCTGCGCGGCCGGGAGCATGTCACGGCCATCCAGAATCGCATTAGCATCTTTGCCGGTGGCCCCTTGGAGACGGTTCTTATTCAGTCGCTGTCAGCGCTGGCCGGCGAAGACCGTGTTCTGGAACTGGCCCAAATTGAGTTGAATATTGGAAATGTTTCTTATCAGCATCTTGAAGAAGATTTGGCCGCCGGCATTGCCCGCTGCCTGCGCGAATGGGCCTTCCGTTTGCCGCGGCATCGCCCGCAATCCATGGAACCAACTGGAGGATTGAAGGAGCCTGGCAGTATCAGCGGAGGAGACGTGCGTTATTTGCCAGCACCTGCTGCATCGCGGTTTTCTTTTCGCAGCGTGAGCCATGGCGGGTTGAACGCAGCGATCGCCGCCGCACTCCAGGGACCGGGCGACTGGCCGCAACTCATGGCGGCCGTGCGTGACAATCACTCATTCCGTTGCCGGCTGGCCAACGAGGTTTCGCCTGAACTCTTGCGAGATTTGCTGCAGGCTCTTGTGCCCATAGACGGCTCCCTGATGGCCGAGATTTCCGGCGTACTGGCATCTTTGCACCATTGCGTGTCTTCAGCGTCGGTCAACTCCCATGCATTCCGGCGCCTGCTATGGGAGTGCGTTTTGAACGAGGCGGCGCGGCGCCATCCGGCCAGATTTTCGCTGCGCTCCTTTGTCGCCGATGTTCTGACCCAACTCTCTGCACGCTACTCACTTGAGCGCTCTGTTCTTTCGTCCAGGATCAGAGAAAGTTTGCGGCAACGTGGGCAGGCTGGCCCGGTAATAACGCTGCCAGCAATTTCGCCAGGTCTGCGACAAGCCCTTTTCGACTGGGTAGAAGCGAAGCCGGTGGTGCTGAATGCAGGGACGGACGGATCATCGCAGCCGATTGACCAGCTGGCAAGGTTTCTGGAATGGGGCGCATGGCCCGGGTTTGGTGCGTCCGGCTCCGGGCATGACATTGACTCTGACATGCTGAAATCGATGGCGGCATCGCCTGAGGCAGTCTGTTCGCTGGTTCGCAGTCTGGGGCAAATGCAGCCCGTGCGAAAGCGGATCGCTGGTCAGCTCTCGCAGGAAACTGTGCAGCGCCTGCTCGGTGCGCTTGATCCCGTAAATGCGCCCTGGATTTTTCTTTGTCAGCAAAGCCTGCGACAGTTGCACGCACAGAAGCCGCTGGTCCCCTTGCAAAACAGAATATTCGCGCAACTCCTGCAGGAACTCACGCTTGAATATCTGGCGGAACGCCATTGGCATGCTCTCGATGCCGGCTCATTCATGCGTTTTCTCTTACAGGGACTGGCCGCGCGGCAAAAGACTGCATATGAGATCTTGCTGGCCGATGTGGCGCTTCGCCGCGGCCCCAAATCAAGAGATACCGGCGCGCAACTGCTGGTTCATTCAGCCATCGTGACGCTGCTGGAAGAAGATTTGCTCGGCGTTCGCGGACCCTTGCTTGCGGCTTCCCGCTTTGTGGTGCGGCCGGCATTTCAACACCTGTATTGCGATCTCGACGTGCTGGCTTATTGGCTCCGCTGGCGGAAGCTCCCAGCATGGGCCTTCGCCGCGACCCCCGAGGAAATAGCTGGGCGAATTGGACCGCTGCTGCGTGATCTGCCGCCGGCCGTCCGCGCTAACGCAGTAAATCCACAAGACAAAGTTGCCACCGTGAGCGCAGGCACTGCCGATGCATCCGCGCCGGCGCTTCAGATCGAACACTGGTTGCTGTATGGAATCTGGCCGGCAAGCGTC
>DASZMF010001039.1:0-1780 GCA_035552035.1 Candidatus Angelobacter sp. | reverse complement strand
TTCTACGCGGTAGCAGGAAGGTTCAGGGCCTAGGGTTCACTCCACACTGTGGAAATAAAACAGGTCAATTTGACCTATTTTGCGCGCCACAGAGATGGGATGCTACGCATCCTCCTTTCCTGTCTCGGTACTCTATGCGGGGAGTGTTGCAAGAGTGAAACCAGCCCATTCCAAGGATTTGTGGCCGGGTTTGGAGCAAAGTAGTCGAAGACTACGTATTACATACTAGTCACTCAATTTGACCTACTTAATTTGACCTATTATCCAACTTGTGGACAAAGCGAAAGAAAAGAGAAAGAGCAAATGAAAAGCGAAAACCTAGAAGCAATTCTCCGTGGATTGCTGGACTATGAACAGCGGCCTGACAACATCAGCACCACGGATATTCTGACGATGATTGCGCTGCTGATGCGCGGTGGTCTCCGAAAACCAGTCACGGTGAGCCACGATACGCTAGGAATGGACATTGATGCAGCACCATCAACCGTCAAGCGTGCTCTGGAAGAGTTGCGAGACCCAAGCGTTCGATGGCTTGAGAAAATCAGCGGCAAGGGCCGTGCGAACGCGAACCGATACATGATACTGCTTGAAAATCTGCCCATCGGTGAAGACATAAAGCGGACCATTGTCACCGAAGCAACCATGAAACTGGCTCACATGTACGCGCACAACATCATGAAGCCGTACACGCGGACCACGCGCAACGGGAAGAAGAAAACCAGAAGGTTCACCCTCGGCAATTACCAGAGATTCGCGTTCACCTTGCAACGGCTGCAAGATCGGTACTGCGGT
This sequence comes from Candidatus Angelobacter sp., assembly GCA_035552035.1. Classification (GTDB taxonomy): domain Bacteria; phylum Acidobacteriota; class Terriglobia; order Terriglobales; family Acidobacteriaceae; genus Angelobacter. Next base: position 988 of record DASZMF010001039.1, on the reverse strand, counting down.
GGCGACCAGAAGTTGCTGTGCGATGTCATCAACTTTGCTGTGGATGACCCGCGTTATCGAGAGAAGGCGCGCCGTGGTCCGCATGGTCTGCGCAGAGATTTCACCATGATGCTGGCCGAAGTGCGGAAGAAGCAAGAGCCAGTTCCGGCGCAAGCGCCCGGCGCACAGCAGGCCGCGTGATGAACAGCACACCATCTGCGGAAGACGTAAAGGTGCTGCGCGAGTTGTGGCAGCTATTCTTCATTCAGTGCCCTGTGGATTCACAATTCTTTCGATGGTTGATTGAGCATCCGCTAGAGCGCATGGTGTACGCAGTCACGCGAACCGGAGTCAAATTCGCCCAGCGCACGCTGAACCGCAGTGAACTTTGGTATTGCATCAAGACCACAACTAAATTTGCGGATGAGCAGGAGCGAGAAGACCGGGCACGCAGTGGTGCTCTGAGTGTTCCGTTGCAGGAAGAGCAGAAAAGGCCCATGGCGTGGCATGATTACAACTGGGACATGCAATGGCGTTTTGAAGTGTCGAAAGCAGCCGAAGAGAGGGAATGAGCCAGTTCCAGCGCAGCCCGGCGCGCAGGCCGCGTGATGATCGGCAGAGCAGAAAGCCAGAGAGTACAAAGAACTGAAACGCATTGAAGCTGCGATAGCCAAGGAGCGACAAGGGACCAGAACAGACATTGTGGAAAATTTACCACCAAGTTCAAAAGGTAAGGCTAGGGACATCGCAGCCGCGCAGATCGGGATGTGGTTGTCCAACCCAATGAAAAGAGGATGCTTAGCAAATTCCTTGACTTTTCCAAGAAAATGTGCCGAATAAAATGGACTTGCCCGGAATTTGATTTACTTTGTTTTCATGGACTTACAGCGGAAAAGTGGGTTCAGCTACTTGACTTTTTTAAAAGTGTGCTAGACTGGTAGTAGCTTAAATAAAGAGCAATTATATCTGCGGCTGGCAGCCGCGTTTGGGTCTCCTTCGGATTCGCAGC
>DASZMF010001038.1:0-4816 GCA_035552035.1 Candidatus Angelobacter sp. | reverse complement strand
ATTGCGATAGTACTCAGTCACCACGCGCGAGCCCGGGGCCAGCGAGGTCTTTACCCACGGCTTGCGCTTCAAGCCTTTTTCCACGGCCTTCTTGGCGAGCAGTCCGGCGGCCATCATCACCGATGGATTGGAAGTGTTGGTACAGCTGGTGATTGCCGCGATGACCACAGCGCCATCATGCAGATATTCAAAAACATCCTCGCCCAGATCTTTGGTTCCTGCGGGCAGCATGGGATCTTCGGCAAAGCCGATGGGCGTGCCGCCTTCACCTTCAAACCGTTCAACCTGCTGCGGCGCAACTTTTCTGGCGGGCTGTGAAGGCCGCGGGCCAATCAGTGTGGGCAGCGCAGCCTCAAATGACTCCTTGGCTTTGGAAAGTGGTGCGCGGTCCTGCGGACGCCTTGGCCCGGCGACGCTCGGCTCCACGGTGCTTAAATCCAGTTCGACGACTTGCGAATATTCGGCGTCTTCCGTCTGCGCGGTGTGGAACAGGCCTTGTGTTTTGCAATAGGCTTCTACCAGCGCCACCTGCTGGGCATCGCGTCCGGTGGTGCGCAGGAAACTCAGGGTTGTTTCGTCCACGGGGAAGATGCCGCAGGTCGCGCCATATTCCGGGGCCATGTTCGCGATAGTGGCGCGATCCGCCAGCGGTAGCGAAGGCAGTCCGGGGCCAAAGAACTCTACAAACTTGCCGACTACGCCAGTCTTGCGCAGAATCTCCGTCACGGTCAGGACGAGATCCGTTGCGGTGGAGCCTTCACGCAGTTGCCCGATGAGCCTGAAGCCCACAACCTGCGGCAGCAGCATGGATACAGGCTGCCCCAGCATGGCTGCTTCAGCTTCAATGCCGCCTACGCCCCAGCCCAGCACGCCCAGACCGTTGATCATGGTGGTGTGTGAATCTGTTCCCACCAGCGTGTCTGGATAAGCCACCATCACGCCATCGCGTTTATCGGTAAATACAACCCGTGCCAGGTATTCCAGATTTACCTGATGGACAATGCCCATGTCCGGCGGCACAACTTTAAAATTCCTGAAGGCCGATTGTCCCCAGCGCAGGAATGCGTAGCGTTCTTTGTTGCGCTCAAATTCCAGCTGCGCGTTCACGGCAAATGCGCCGACAGTCGCGAATTCATCGACTTGAACCGAGTGGTCAATCACCAGCTCGGCTGGTTGCAGCGGATTAATCAGCGTGGGATCGCCGCCCATCTTCTTCATGGCGTCACGCATGGCGCCCAGATCTACTACGGCTGGAACGCCGGTAAAATCCTGCATCAGCACGCGTGCGGGAGTAAACGCAATTTCTTTTTCCGGGATGGCCTGCGGCTTCCAGCCGGCAAGAAAGCGCACATCATCCGCGGTTACGCTGCGGCCATTTTCTGTACGCAAAAGATTTTCCAGAAGAATTTTTAATGAGAAAGGAAGGCGATGCGGAGAGCAATCATGCTTATCAAGCGCGTCCAGCCGGTAGATTTCATATTCCTGATTACCGGCGCGCAACTTTGAGCGGCTGCCGAAACTATTCATAGATTCACCTTCCTATTGGATTCATCTGAGCAGGCAGACGCTCCATAAAACTCGTGGGGGCACGTTGGCGGTTAGAAACTGCCGCCCAGTTGATTGTAGAGCAGCAGAAGATTCAAGCCAATGATCACGGCGGTAACCACGTAGGCCATATAGTTGGTGCTGCGCCGGTTCACCATGTCAGACATCACGGCTTTGGAACGCGTCAGCATGACCAGAGGCACAAGCGCAAATGGAATCGCAAAGCTCAGCACCACTTGTGATAGTAGCAAAATTTTGAGTGGATCAAGTTTTAGCGAGATCACAATCAGCGCCGGAATAATGGTGATCAGGCGGCGCAGGAAGACGCTGAACTTGATATCTAAGAATCCTTCAATAATCACCTGCCCAGCCATGGTGCCGACGGTGGAAGATGAGAGCCCGGAGAATAAAAGCGCCAGCGCAAATGCTGTTCCAGAGACGGCAGGGAGCAGCGGCGCAAGCGTGAGATGGGCTTCATCAAAGCTGAACGGCACACCGTGCTTAAAGAAGACGGCTGCTCCCATCACGATCATGGCGGAGTTAATGAGCCAGGCTCCGTTCATCGCCGCCAGCACGTCCCACAGTTCATAACGCAGGTGGCGCATGGTGAGCACCCACTTCTCCGGATGATCTTTGGTGGCATCTTCCTGTACGCGGTGCTGCACCAGCGCTGAGTGCAGGTAAATTACGTGCGGCATTACGGTTGCGCCCAGCATGCTCACAGCAACGTAAATGCTTTTAGAATTAATCCTGGGAATAATGACGCCTTCAGCAACTGCCTTCCAGTCCGGATGGACAATGAACATCTCAAACGCGTAACAGGCGGCAACGCCAAAAACAAAGACCATCACCAGTTGTTCCAGCCGACGGAATCCGTAGAGCTCAACGGCCAGCATCAGAAAAACCACCACGGCGGTAAGCAGCGCGGCAGGAAAAAGAGGAATGCCCAGCAGCAGGTAAAAGCCCAGGGCTGCGCCCAGAAATTCCGCGAGATCGGTGGCCAGGGCAGCAAGCTCGGCGGCAACCCACAGTCCAAAATTTACTTTGGGATTGAAGTACGCGCGGCAGTTCTGCGGCAGCGTTTTGCCGGTGGCGATCCCCAGCTTGGCGGAAAGATACTGGATCAGGATGGCCATGGCGTTGGACCACAGCAACACCCAGAGCAGCGTGTATCCAAAGCGCGCTCCGCCTTCAAAATTGCTGGCAAAATTTCCCGGATCGATATAAGCCACGCTGGCCACAAACGCGGGCCCAAAATAGCGCCACATCTCGCCGCGCTTCAGCGTGGGGAAGAATTTGAACCGGGTTTTTTTGGGCGTTTCGGGCAGTTCGGGCGACAACATAAAAGCATTCCAGTATAAGGGGAAATGAACCGTTTGCACCTAAATAGCTGTTTTTTCTGCTGTCCGGTGCGGCTGAGAACCATCCGCCAAGGCTGCCCGGAGCGGACGGGCTGCGAACTCTTGAGAGTAAAAGCCCCGATTTTTCCCTGAAAAAGGCCAACCTGCTGCTCTTTTCCAGACTCTTTATTTAACAGCTGTTTTGGATGGCGGCGGAAAAGCCGTTCACTTTGGCTCAAATAACAATGGACACAGGACCCCATGTATAAAAATGCTGCGGGAAAATATTGGCTGGTTATTTTTGCTTTAGTGTTACTGGCAGCGATTGGATGCGGCAGCGTCGGCTCCAGCTCGGTGAGCCGTTCTGAAGCTCCCACGCCCACGCCCACTCCGCTTCCCAATCCGACTCCTACACCAACGCCCACACCCACGCCAACTCCGTTTCCCACGCCCACGCCGATAACCACGCCAACGCCACCCTCAATTCCAACTCCGCCGACGCCAACCCCGACGCCACCCCCGGCTCCCACGCCGACTCCGGGAATCACCAGCACAATGGTCTTTGCCGGCAATAGTGTTTCTGGCGGCATCAGCGCTTTCAGATTGAATTCTGACGGGACGCTTACGCCGGCTCCCGGCGGCCCTTTTGTGGGTCCAACAGGTTCTTTTACGGCAAGTGCTCTCGCGAAATCTGGCAGCCTGCTGATTGCGGGTAAGGAGAATCAAGTTGGCCTCTACGCGATTGACGCCCAGACCGGCAATCTGGCGCTGCTGGGGACGGTTCCTATACCTGGTGATCCGCCGGCTTCGGCAATGATTTCAGAAATTATGTCGGTGGCGGCGAGCGGAAACTTTGTTTATGTTGGCACAGCGAACGGTATTTACGCTTTCTCTGTTGCGAAGAGAACTCTTGCGCCAATGGATGCGTCTTCACTCCATCAAAACCCGTTCCAGAAAAATGCTGCGGCGGATGGATTGCAGCGCACTGCCTATACGCACCTGCTGCAACAAGGCGCAATGTTGATTGGCGCGCACGGTGCAAATACCGCGGTGCAAACCTTGCAGGTTGGCAGCAATGGCTTGCTTGTGCCGCAAAGCAGCAGTCAGAGCAGCGGAGCATTTGCGGGCATGGCCATAGCGCCCTCAGGGCGATGGGTCTATGGCAGCATTGACGGGAAAATTATTTCAGTGCCGTTCAACTCCAGTGCCGGAACATTTGGCGCTTTGGTGGAGAGCGGAGCAGGCAATGCGGCGCAGGGAAATTTTGCGGGCAGGATTGCCGTGAGTCCCTCCGGCGAGTTCTTATATCAGGCAGATGAGCACCAGCCGGTGATCAATATTTACAGCATCGACCAGCAGACGGGGCACGTGGCTTTTGCCAGCCAGATTTCCAGCCAAGGTCTGGGGACAGGCATCGCCGTGGATCCGAGCGGCAGATTTGTAGTTATCACAAGCGGCGACAACGCGGGCGAGCACATCTCTGTATTCAGCGTGAATGCCGCGACGGGCATGCTGACGGCTATTCCCGGCAGCCATGATGTAGGTGCGAAGTCGCCGACAGATATTGTGATTGCCGACTTTTGACGAGCGGCAATCATTTTTACTACTAGCTGCGGCGAGCTTTGCTTTTAGTGCTGCCGCAGTACCAGCGCAGCGACTGCGAAAATATTTACGAGCGCGGTGATCCCGGCGGCGATCAGCAGCCCTTTGGCGGCACGGGGCTTGCCTTTGCGCATCAGCAGCCGCCAGATTGGAACCACGTAGCCGACCTGCACAACGCCGATCGCGCCGATCAAAACGTAAACCATCGGCAGATAGCGATCGTCATGTACCAGCAGAAGCCAGCCAATCCCCAGTTGCGCCGTGTTCAGCAGCCAGCAGATAATCGCTCCAACAATGAGGCTTCCCCGGCCATCAGGCATGCAAGTATT
>DASZMF010001037.1:0-2358 GCA_035552035.1 Candidatus Angelobacter sp. | reverse complement strand
AAGGAAAAACTCACCACTGATTTGCACTGATGCCATTGATCCGGAAAAGAATCACCGCCGAGGGCGGCGGTGCTACACGGGTATGGTGACTATTTGAATAGTCGCGAAAGAGAAACTTTTAAATGGTCAGAGAAAGAATATTTTAGAGAACCTAAAGAAGATTTAGAGAGCTAAAGAAGTTTTTCTTTTCCACAGAGTTTGTTTGCTTTTTATTCTCTATACGTGTTATGTTCGCTTGGTCATGCCGGGCGCCACTCTAATAGCGGATCAGGTCAATTGGCTCTTTCTGGATATGAACTCGTACTTTGCCTCCGTGGAGCAGGAAGTCCAGCCCCACCTTCGCGGGAAACCTACGGCCGTGGTAACGGTGGATGCAGATTCGACGGTATGCATAGCCGCCAGTTACGAAGCCAAGGCATTCGGCGTAAGCACCGGAACTGCCCTGGGGGAAGCACGAAAGAAATGTCCTGACCTGAATGTAGTGGTGGCCCGGCATGAAATTTATGTGGATTATCACAATCGAATCAAAGAAGCGGTGGAGCAGAATTGCCTGCACGTTTCAAAAATTATCTCCATTGACGAGATGGAATGCCGCCTGACCGGGCGCGACAGGCAACTGGCAAATGCGCAGGAGCTGGCGCGGCAGGTAAAACAGGCGATACGCTCTGTTGGCAAGACGCTACGGTGCTCGGTTGGCCTGGCGCCGAATCGTTTTCTGGCGAAGATTGGTTCGAACCTGCAAAAGCCGGATGGCCTGGTGACGATTACCGAGAGCCAGCTTCCGCAAATGCTGCTGAAGCTGACGCCGCGCGATCTGCCCGGCATTGGCCACAGGATGGAGCAGCGGTTGATCAGCCGGGGCATTACCACCATGGAGCAGCTATGGCAGCTGGATATGGACCAGATGACGCAGGTTTGGGGCGGCGTTCTGGGCACACGTTTCTGGTTGAAGCTACGCGGCAGTGATTTTGATGAACGCGAGCAGCACAAGAGCAGTATTAGCCATCAGCATGTGCTGCCTCCGAATTTGCGCACACGGGACCAGGCTTGCGCCGTCGGCAAGAAGCTGTTGCACAAAGCTGCGGTGCGCTTGCGCCAGGCAAAACTGTGGACGAGCGCCATGGCCATCTTTGTTGTTTTCTCGAAAGATGAAAATTACAAGAATGAAAGCGCTGAAGAAGACGGGCAGAGCGGCTATTGGCTGCATCATGGGCGCCCAGTGTGGGAAGCTAGCCTGCGCTTCCCTTCCTGCCAGGACACCATGACGCTGGTCAACGTATTTCAGGACGCATGGAAAGATTGCCCGAAGCGCCGGCCGGTGATGATCAGCGTGGCGCTGGTGGATTTGCTTCCTGAAGACATGCGCAACATGACGCTCTTTGATGATATGTACGGCGGTGGAAAAGTTGATCGGCTGGCGCAGGTGATGGACAGCATCAACGAAAAATTCGGCTCAACCACTTTGTATCTGGGCGGGATTCACAAAGTACGCGAAGCTGCGCCGCCACGGATTGCGTTCAAGAGTATCCCGGATATGAAGCTGAAGTGACGTATGGGAAATTAAAAGTCAACACATTGGAATGGCCTGTGGCGAGAACTATCATTTTATGGGGATAAGAGAGAAACCGGCCAACATCTCGTTAAATATCTTTGCTGCATTGGAAGGCGGCTTTTCGGTGGTTATTGTTTGCAGTGCAATTTTGTATTTGATTCCACTATCGGGCCGCAACGCTTCAACTTCTGTGATGATTGTTGAGGCTTCGCTATTTTTCTTGCTGGTGCACTTAAAAATCATACGCGAGGCTGGTTGCCGTTCCAAACGAGTAGGTTTGTTAGTAAGCAGGCGGCAGCCCTTTCCCAGTATTTGTCGTTCTGATGCCAATATCTGCGGAAGAGAGGAGTCGTCGGTGTAGGAGGCGTCTACCCATAACAACGTGGAAGGAGTGAGTTGTATGCGAAATCCATGATTAGGACTAGGTGGTGGAGCTGTTTCAATTTTTATTCCAAAAGGAATTCTAACCACATATCCGTAGTCCTCGTTCCTGTACCTATGCCGTTGCTGATTCTCAACTGCTGTGGCCTGTTCCGCCATGCCGAAAGGCAGTGCATAAAGGAGCAAAAGAATAAAAGCGAGAAGTGGCTTTTCCATGACTCATCACCATACAACTTCAACTAACGGAGCAGAAACTTAAACTTCACTGCATCGGCTGCCCTGCTGCCAGGACGCCCTTTGCTGTGGCCCAGGGATGGCCTTCCAGTTTGAAGAATCCGTTTTTCACCATGGGATCTTCAGATTCCAGCTTCATGGCTTCGTCCACGGGGCCGGAATAGATGAAGATTCCTTTGATTTCTCCGTCG
>DASZMF010001036.1:0-9379 GCA_035552035.1 Candidatus Angelobacter sp. | reverse complement strand
AGCTTGCCCATGGAGACCAGTCCGGCAAGCACGGTAACAATGGAAATAACCATTGCCACGATAGGACGGTTTACAAAAAATTTGGCCATTGGCCGCCAGCCCTTCTTCTATTCGAATCGCGATCTTCGCGAGCGTTACAGGTTCAGTTACAAGTCAACGCGTTAAGGATTCACCAATTTGGGGTTCGCTTGACTTGGGTTTGCTAATTAAAGATTCGCCGCTTTGGGAGTCACCAGCGTTCCTTCTTTTACTTTTTGCAGACCTTCGACGACTACGCGCTCCTGCGGTTTGAGTCCATCTTGAATGACCAGCAGTTTGCCGATGTTTGGCCCTACTTTTACCGGACGCATCGTAACTTTGTTGTCTGGCCCCACGACGGCCAGCTGATAGCTGCCTTGCAATTCGCTCACGGCCCTTTGTGGAACCAGCAACGCAGCTTTTTGTGTGCCCATTTCTGCCAGCACGCGGCCGAACTGTCCGGGACGGAGAAGATTGTTGGGATTGGGAAATGAGCCAATCACGCGGATGGTGCCGGTGTTTGCGTCCACCTGGCGATCGGCGAGAAGGAATGAGCCTTCATGCGGGAAGGTGCTGCCGTCAGAGAGAACCAGCTTCAGCTTTACGCCGCTCCATGCGTTTTTCTCCGCGCCGTTTTTGCCAACGCTCTGCGTCATCATGTACTGCTGCTCGCTGATGGAGAAAATCGCCTTGATTGGATTCACCTGTGAAACTGAGGTCAGCACAGTAGTGGGGCTCACCAGGTTGCCGATCTGTGTCTGCGCGATGCCGGCGATGCCATCGACGAGCGAGGTAACTTTTGTGAACTCCACGTTGAGCTGCGCCTGCTCGATGTTCGCTTTCGCAATCTCTACCGCGGCTTTGGCGCCCAGCTCGGCTTGAATGTCATTATCGAACTGACTCTGCGCGATGGCGCGGGCTTCGGCCAGCGGCTTATCGCGTTTTACATCCTGCTCGGCTTTGCCCAGCGCGGCCTGCGCCTGTGCGAGCTGCCCCTTGGTTTCATTGAGTGTAGCTACGAACGGGCGCTCATCAATCTCAAAAAGCACCTGCCCTTTGTGGACGTACGAGCCTTCTTTGTAATTCTGTTTGGTGAGATAGCCGGAAACATGCGGCTGAATCTGCGCGTTCACGTAGCCATCGAGCGTAGCGGTCCAATCGCTTTGGATGGGGACATCTTTCTGGATCACTTCCACCACTTCCACTTCAGGCGGTTTGGGCGGAGGGGCGGCAGCTTTTGCGCCATCGCATCCGGCAAGAGCGAGAACAGACAGCAGCAGGGCCATGCTCAGGACGATCCGCACATTTCCGCTCATGCTTCTGGATTCTGCAAGTTGAGTTTTCAATTTATAAACTGACGGCTGCATTCGATGGATCCTCGCTTTTTATTTCAACTGCATGGTTCAACTTGCGGTGGGGCTTAATGCCGCATGAATAAATTTGATTAAAAAATCAGCGTCTTGCCGGGCCGTGGTGGTGGGCGTTGCAGAGAGACGTCGCTGCAAGGCTCCGCTGGTTAAATCCACCACGGTCCACGCCAGCGTCTCTGCCGGCCAGTGGCCTATCTGGTTTTCTGCAATGGCATTCTCAATGGCCGAGGTAAGCTGGCGAACCGGCTCAACGAGCCAGCCGCGCGCCTTGGCTTTGCTCAGCACCGGAGAGCCGGAGGGTTCGATGTGCATGATCCGGAAAAAGTCGCGGCGTTCTTCACAATATTTGAAGCGGGTGTTCACATAAGCCGCGATCTTCTCTCGCGCAGTCTGAGCAGAGGCGATATTTTCAAGCGTCAAGTCGCGCAGGGTGTCCAGGTCATTCTCAAGAACAGCGTTGTATATCTGCTCTTTTGACTCGAAATAAACGTAAATGGTGCCTTTGGCCAGGGCAGCCAGGGCGGCAATTTCGTCGACGGTGGCGGCAATGTAGCCCTTTTCAGCAAAAACCTTGCGGGCCGCCGTGATGATTTCCGCCTGGCGGAATTCGGAGACGACCTGTTTCTTGGTTTTAACGGGTTGCTCTTTTATAGGCTCTTTAACGGATTGAGCTTTTACCGGTTGAATCAACTCTGGCATATAGTGACCTAATAGTATGCAAAAATGACTGAGCAGTCAATAAACAAAACTACTCAGTTAGATGGATTTGGAAGCTGCGGTCGCGATCAGCACCTACATGGAGGTAGGCAACGGAATTGACGCCAGCACGACTTATAATCCCCTTGTAAACGCATGTGGGATAAAGAGATACAGAGATGAGTAGATGAGTAGTGCATTGAGCCGAGACGCCGGAAAAAGATCTACCATTTGGGCGAGGCGCGCTGCTGTGTTTTGCTGCGCCGTCCTTATCTTGTTGCCACTTGCAGCGTTCGCGGCAAAGGGCAAAAAGTCTGCGGCAGTTCCAAGCCTGAGTGTTGCCGTTGGGCCGCAATACAGCACCACGCATGTGTATGTTGCGTCGGCGGATTTTGATGCTTTTGTGAACAGCTTTGTGGCGACGTTTGGCGGCAAACCGTCAAAGCGCTCTGTTGGAAATGTTCTGCCCACGCCCGGCAGCGCTGAGTTGCAATACGTTTTAACGCCGGCTGGGCCACTCTCCATTTTTGCGTTTCAGACTCCAGTTCCCTATCCGTTTGGACAGGAGCGGACCGGATCGCTGGTGACCAATATGGACAAAGCCATCCAAGCAGCTCGAGCCGCCGGTGCCGAGGTGCTGGTTGAGCCATTTAAAGATCCGATTGGCATGGACGCGGTAATCCAGTGGCCGGGCGGAGTGAAAATGCAGCTGTACTGGCACTTCACAGCGCCGCAATCACCGGCCCCGGAATCGGTTCCTGATAACCGCGTGTATGTGTCACGCGATACCGCCGATAATTTTGTCCGCTGCTTTGTGCGCTTCTCCCGCGGCACAGTTCTGTCCGACGACAAACAGGCTGACGCCGGCGAGATTGGACGCCCCGGCGAGACTTACCGACGCATCCGCATTACTTCATTGTTCGGCAACATGCAGGTGATGGTGACGGATGGTCACTCGCCATATCCATTTGGCAGTGAAGTAACCGGCTATCAGGTGCCGGACCTGACGGCGACGCTGGAAAAAGCAAAAGCCGCGGGCGTGAAAGTGCTGTTTGGGCCTTACGCGGCCAGCGACCGAATGACGGCGATTGGGCAATTTCCGGGCGGATACATTGCGGAAATTCATAGCCTGAAGACGCATTAACAGAACTTTCATCTTCCCGTTTTGGAGCGGCTCTTGCATCAGATCAGGCTCCGTTCGATGCATACGATTGCATTTGGCTGTATAAACCCGCCTTCCAGCTGACAGGCGTTTTCCTTGTTGCAGCTAGTTGCAAATGATTTGCAACAGAAAGTGAGAGCTGCGTATTGACTCTGTATTGAAAATGAATTTCAATTTCATTTCGACATTACGTAGATGCAATTGAGTTGCAACTAAGGAGATCGACGTGCTTCGCCGCTTTTTACTCATCGTTCCCATCTTTGCGTTCCTCGCCCTGTTCTCTCCGGCGCGTGCTTCGGCCCAGGAGAATCCTTATATCGTTGCTTACGACCATTACATGGAAGAGCCCGGCAGCCTTGACGTTGAATATTTTTCAACCTTCGGCACGCAGCGCGGCGGCAATGATTTCCACGCCTTCTGGACAGAATTTGAATATGGCGCCACGCCGTGGTGGACCACCGAGTTTTATCTTTCCGGACAGACCACTTTTAATGACAGCACAATCTTTACGGGCTTTCGCTGGGAGAACCGCTTCCGCGTGCTGAAGCATGAGCACCTCATCAATCCTGTGATTTATATCGAATATGAAAACACCCAGGCAGACAAGATCCTGAAAGAAATTGAAGGGCATGACGTGGAAGATGATTTTGCCGACAGCAATGCAAACCTGCGGCAGGAGCACGACCACGAAATGGAATTCAAGCTGCTGCTTTCCAGTTCAGTGAAGGGCTGGAACTTTGTGGAGAACACTCTGGCGGTAAAAAACCTTTCGAATGAGCCGTGGGAGTTTGGATACGCACTGGGTGCGAGCCGTCCACTGTCACTGAAGGGTTCGTCGAAGGCCTGCGATTTCTGCGCGCAGAATATTATCCTGGGCGCGGAATTGTACGGTGGGCTGGGCGATCGCTACAGCTTTGGGCTGAATAACACTTCTCACTATCTTGCGCCGGTGGCGATCTGGAACCGTCCGGATGGATGGGCACTGCGTCTCTCGCCCGGTTTTGGACTCAATGACCAGAGCCATAAATTCTTGCTGCGCTGGGGCGTTTCCCATGAATTCGCGGGCTTTGGCAGCGCGATTTCCAGACTCTTTGGAGCTCACTAAAATGAACATGAAATCATTGCTTTCCGCACTTAGCATCATCACGTTACTGCTAGCTGCATCCGTTGGCTTTGCGCAGCATGAAAACGCGAGCGAGGCGCAGCAGTCGGAGACAAAATTTCACGGCCGTCCGGACGAGATTGGCAAAGCGCCGGAGAAATTTAAATCCCGGCCAAACCCATTTGAAAGCGATCCAGCAGCAGTACCTGCGGGCAAGTTTCTGTTTGAAGAACATTGTTCTGAATGCCATGGCAAGACAGCGGATGGAACGCGGCGCGGCCCGAGCATGATGCGCGATAGAGTGCAGACTGCTCCCTCTGGCGCAATTTTCTGGCTGATCACCAACGGCGTGGTTCGCCACGGAATGCCGGTGTGGTCAAAGCTGCCGGAGCCGCAGCGATGGCAAATTATCAGCTATATCAAGTCTCTGGGATCGTCCACGGGCGGTGCCGGAACATCGAAGCCGTAAGCTTCTCTCGTGGCGGCTCATCCGAGATCGCTACGACTGAAAATCTCTTCTAGCTGGAATCAAGAAGATAGAAGAATCAGGCCTGGCGTTGCGATTCCCTTTCCACATTTTGGGACTGCACGCCAGTTTTTTGCGACACGTGGGGCGATTTGCATCTAGTTGCAACCTTCTTGCAACAAGACTGAGTCATTCTAAAACAAAAGCCCCAGATTTCTCTGGGGCTTTTGAGTCATTCGATCCCAATTATTTTGGCGCGGTAGCAGGAGTGGGACTTGCCACCGGTGTCGTGATTGCTCCGCCAGGGACCGATGGCGCTGAATGCGCGGGGTGTGTCGCCACCGGGCCTCTGACCGCGGGATAAGGCACGAAGTAATCCAGGTTCAGGTTGGTATGAGCATTATCTTGTATCGCTTTCATGGTGCTGCTCACGTATTGCTGATGCATGTCCTTGAGCAACTCGGCGCGGATTGAGTCTATGCTGGGCAAATCGCGCGTGCGCAGGCGGTAAATGGTAAAACCGGCCGGCTCCACTTCCACGGGAGTGACTTCCCCGGGTTTCAGCGCAAAAAGTTCAGATTCAATGGCCGGAGGCAGAGTGCCGCGGCGGCGCGATCCCATATCCGCGGGCGGCGGCGCGGGCATGCCGAGCGTTTTGTAGGCATCAGCCTGAAGGATGTTCATGTCTTCGCCGTTCACGGCGCGCTCACGGATGGAATTCGCCAGGTCCTTCACTTTTTTGGCGGCATCAGCAGCTGTGCCAGAAATGCGCCGGCCGCTGATGGTGGGAATAATGACTCGCTCAATCTTGATCTGCTCAAACTTAGAAGAGTTCTGTTTGTAATAGGCGGCAACTTCGTCGGGTGAAGGCTTGCTGGCCCTGGTCTCCAGCACTCGCTTGTAAAAATCCGCGATAGTGCGCATACGCACCAGTTTCATCTGCTCCACGAACTGAGGATCTTTATCAACGCCAACTTTTTCGGCCGCATCGGCCATGGCCAGGAGCTGAATGTAACTTTCAGCGAAGCTGCGCTGGGCGGCCGTGGTGGGCATGGCGATATTGGTGGCAGACATCATGGCCTGGAACTGGCTTTTGGTAATCCGTGTAACACACGGCGGTTTTTTAACTAGGCCGTCGCCCAGTCCGGCGCAGACGCCTTGAATTTCAATCACAACGGTATCCGGGCCTACGTTTTCCGGGTGAAATACCGGCTGCATCATGACGGGAGTTGGAGTATTGGGTGACGTCTGGGGTGTTGCTGTTAGAACGGCTTGCGGCAGAGTGGCCTGGGCCAGAGCGCAGGCAGACGCCAACATACAGGTCAAGAATATGCGAAGCATTGAAAACAGACCTTCCACAACTGAAATAATGGCAAAAAAACGGGCGGGGGAATTGAGCTATGATAGCAACGTCTGCTAGATTTATGACACTTTTTTAAAAAACTCATCGCCTGGAACCCAGTGAATTATGGTCTTTCGTAATCCCCGGGAAGGCAAAACGAGATGCCACTTATGCGTACCCTTCTTGCCGTATTTTTATTTTGCAATCTTGCCTTAGCCCAACAAGCCGTACGGACAGTCTATCTTGTCCGGCATGCGGAAAAAACTTCCACCGCAGACGATGCCACGCTCAGTCCGGCCGGGATAAAGCGCGCCGATTGCCTGGCCAACATGCTGAAAGACGCGGGAATCAAGCAAATCTACGTAACGGAAGCCAAGCGCACGCAGCAGACGGCGGAGCCACTGGCCAAGCAACTTAAGATTACGCCCAAGGTTATGTCCTCTAAGGACCCGGCAGACCTTGTCCGCAACCTGTTTTATGCCGGCGGAGGAAATACCCTGGTGGTGGGCCATAGCAATACGCTGCCGGTGGTGATCGCCCGCATGAAAAGCGGGACGATTCCAGCGATCGGCGAAAACGATTACGACAGGCTCTTTATGATCACGACCATGGAAGGCGCTTCCACTCCGGTGATTACTCTCCATTATTGTGAGAGCGGACCAGCAGCTGCTCCCAGCGCAACACCTCATCCGGCAAAGGCCGCTGCTCCCGCTGCCAAGAAAACACCTGCAAAGAAGTAGCAAATCTTTTCACTGCACAAACTAAAAGCCATTTTTAGAGACGATCTGAGTGCATCAGCCAGCAGGCTGGTGCACCGATTGTTGCTTCCTTAAGGAATTCTTAAGGATTTTAATGAAGCGCCAATGACTCTCTAATCGACAGAACGGATTATCAATCCATGCAGTACACGTTTGTGTGCAGGGTAATAGCCCGCACGCAGACTAGCGGAGCATTGCGCCTGAATTCCGGGATGTAAGTTTTTCTTTTCAAGCGCATGAGCCCCAAACCACGGATGAATAACGCCTGTCTTTAACTGAAAAGTACCCCAGGGCAAAGCCCATGGGGACAGGAAGGCCTAAACATGACACGCTCTACCTCTGCGGTTGCCGAGCAAGGCAAGCGCCGCGGGATTATTTTGAAAACCCGCGTTTGCATATGCTTGACAGTCCTCTTGGTGTTCGCAGTAGTTTCCGCGAGCGCTCAATCCACCGCGGTCCCGCCGACGAACGCATTCCAGATTCTTGGAATCAGCCCGGCGACGCCCGCACCTTCTAATCCCCCGACAGCACCTGTGGGTGGAATCATTCTTTACGGCAGCCAGACCAGCCCAATCACCAATCAACCGGTCCGCCATCTTTGGATCGGTGATTCAAACTTCGGCATGTGCCGTATAGATCCTGATATTGATGCGGGAATGGCATTGATAGCCGCAAATCCGGCCGGCCCTTCGCCATTCAACATCACGGTTTCAAGCTGCCCATTTAAGCTCAACGGTCTTTCCGTGACCGGCGGTCCAATGGCGTTTGATCCGTCGACAAACAATGTGTATTTGACGGACGAGCAAACCAACTCGGAAGGAATCTTCCGCATTGGCTATCTGCCTACCGGCGATGCAGGTCAAGGCGCACTGGATTTCAATAACGTATTTGCCATGGCCGGCAACATCACGGGCAGCCGCTTTTCCGGCGGCACCACCGGATGCGCTTTTCCGAACGACAGTGTGGAAACGGTATTACTGAATAATGTATTGCAATCCGTTGTGCTTGGCGTTCCGAACGGACTGGCACTTGGACCGGACGGAAATGTGTGGGTAGCCTTCAAGAAATCAGGCGCCATCCTTCGTATTAACAATCCTGCGACTGCCAGTGCGGCTGGTTTTGGCACTTGCAGCGACTTTATTCAATTGGTGGCTGAAGGAACTTCAGCCGGCGGTGGTAACGGTATAGCCTTTATTGGCCATGACCTGTGGGGCGCGGCTGAAGCGGGACCGTTTGTAATCCGCAGTGCTGACACCACTTGCCAGGCCCTGGGGACGGCAATTCCGCAGGTTCCAACCTGCCCGGATACGACTCCGGCCGTGGCGGCGTTTGCGGCATTGACGCCAACCACTGTCTATGGCGACCAAACGTATCCTTACCTCAACGGAAACAATCTCTACTTTGGCGACGCAACAGATGACATGTGGGTAGGCAACATCTCTGGCGGCGGCACTGTGGTAGTAGATCCGTTTGAACCGGCTGGTGTTTTCCAGTTTAATGGCCTCCCGCCGAACGTAAACGCCATTGTTGCCGATCCAACCGATCCGGCGAACGTGGTAGCTTACTCCGGTGACGATCCATCTGCCAATGCAATTCTGGCGGCTGGACGCTGGTGGCGCGTTGCTCAGAATCCACCGGCTCGCGCAGCGAAACCGAACGTTGTAACAGTGGTTCGCGCTACCGCGGCTGCCAACACGATTACGGTAAGCTGGAGCCCGGCGCAGACCGGCGTGCCAGTTACTTCTTACACCGTGCGCGCTTCCACAGGCACACTTGCTGATCACACGGTTACACCCACACTGGGTGGAACCTTCCCGCCGAACTTCCTTGTAATTCCTGGCGTGGCGAATGGCACATATGCTTTCAAGGTTATTGCCAACAACGCCCAGGGTAACAATGGACTTTCCGCGGCCAGCAACACAGTAACGATTCCCACGGTAGTTCCGCCGGGCATTCCGACCAACGTGACTGCTACGGCCGGCGACGCCACGGCTTTTGTGAACTTTGTTGCACCGCCGAGTTCCGCTGCTCAGGCCATTACGGGATACAAGGTAACTTCAATTCCCGCAGGTGGTGTATCAGCAGTTGTGCCGGCAACCGCGACCAGCGCAACCGTCACGAACCTGATCAACGGCACCAGCTACACCTTTACCGTTCATGCAATTAACGCAGGCGGCAACAGCATGGAATCAACTCCGTCCAACGCAGTTACACCTGTACATCAGGTAGTGCCATTGACCCTGGCTCTGACTGGTCCGCTTTCAGTTCCAGCCGTGCCGGTAATGTCAACCTTTACTGCCACGCTGACCAACAACACAGCAACCGCAGCTACGGGCGTGACCTTGAACTATGCTCTGACCCAGGCAATTCCTGACGGAGCAGCAGTCCTGATTGGCCAGCCTGGACAGGGTACCTGCGCTACCACATCTTCAACCGGCGTTGCCTGCACCATCGGCACGGTGGCT
>DASZMF010001035.1:0-9215 GCA_035552035.1 Candidatus Angelobacter sp. | reverse complement strand
CTCGATCAACTCCAGAGCTTCGCGGCCATTGCGCGCTTCCACCAGGTTCAGCCACGGACGGTCCAGCAGCTCGCGCAGAATGTACAGCGACAAATCGTTGTCATCCACCAGCAGCAATTTTTTAGGCTCTTCATGTTTGGTAATGCCGCGAATGTCGCGCAGCAAACTTTCTGGCTCCAGCGGACGACTCATGGCCAGCACCGCGCCCAGATCAAGCGCTCTGGGTAAATCTTCCGGCGTGGACACGGCAATAAACGGTACGCCATCCTGTGTTCCATGTTGTTGCCGGAAAAATCTGAGGAAGTCCCACGCAGCGGAACTACTCATGGCGCATACCACAGCGCCGGGCCTGTGGCGCTGCAGCCATGTTTCCGCTCGCTCCAGGCTTTCCATGTGGATGAGTTGAAACTCTGAAGTTCTAAATACAGGCTCCAGCATGGAAAACGCATCCGTCTCGCCATCAATCAGCAGCACCGCAGAGCGTGAAAACTCTGGCGACGGAATATCTTCACGCGCCGTTTCCGTATCGGCTTCACCTTTATAGATGATGGGCAGTTCGGCAAAAAAACTTGAGCCGCTGCCTAATTTGCTTTCCACCCAGACTTTGCCGCCCAGCAAAATAGCCATCTGGCGGCAGAGCGGCAGCCCCAGTCCGGTACCGCGATAGCGGCCTTGCAGCGGATTTTCCACCTGGGTAAATTCCTCAAAAACTCTTTCCAACTGGTCTTCCGGAATACCAATGCCTGTGTCCGTTACCTCAAACAGGATTGAGTTTTCCCGCTGCTCCGCCACAATCTTGATTTCGCCATGCGGAGTAAATTTGATGGCGTTGGAAATAAAGTTTCTCAGTATCTGCGAGACCTTGCCCTCGTCCGTGCGCAGCGTGGGCAGGTTCGGGCCTTCAACAAATACGAGTTCGACAGAAGTGTTGTCAGCCAGCAGCGGTTTCAGCATGCCTTTAAGCGCGCTGAAAAGTTCCACGACAGTAAATGTCTTTACCCTGATCCGGACTTTCCCTGCTTCCACCTTGGCAATGTCCAAAAGGTCGTTCACCATGTCCGCCAGTGTTTTCGCGGAGCTAAGAATAAAGCCGACCTGTGTTTCCTGCTCGCCGCTCAGGTCTCCGTCCAGTCGGTCCAGCAGGATTCTTGCCAGTGACATGATTGAGTTGAGTGGCGTGCGGAATTCATGCGAAATGTTGGAAAGAAAATTCGTCTTCAGCTCAGACGCGCGCCGCAGATAGTCAGCGCGTTCGTCCAGTTCGGCGTAAAGCGCCACCACGCCGCGATTGGTATCTTCCAGCTCCTGGTTGAGCAGCGCCAGCTCTTCCTGCCGGGAGCGCAATTCCTGCAGCGTCTTCAGCAGCTCACGGTTCTGCCGGTCAATTTCGTCATACGGGCTTTCATCTGTCTTCTGATTGATCTGGTCCGTCAGGCCCTGCATTTTTGACGCGGTAATTGTGGGCGCTGCAAAAGGCAGTTCCTTTCCCATTTTCACCAGCGTGCCTGCGGTGGTGCTGCTGATTTCAAAATTGTCCATCAGCCGCTTGGTGCCCATTATGCCCAGGCCAAGTCCGGTATCTGAGCGATAACGGCCTTCAAAAATATCGGTCAGGTTAGAGATGCCCGGCCCGGAGTCAGAGACCACAATTTCCAGCAACTGCGTTTTGCCTATGTGGACGGTGAAAGAAACTTTTCCGCCACGCGCGTAGCGGAAGGCATTGCGCGCCATTTCTGAAGTGGCTGTGGCCAGCCGGATCTGCTCCTGATTATCGAATCCCACCAGCGCGGCAATCTCACGCGCGCGCTGACGTGCCTGCACCACGTCGCGCTCATTGCGTAATAAGATAGTAGAAAGTGGCTTGCTCATTTGTATTCACCGGTGTACTAGACCGGCGCAACGCCTTTCATTACCAGCACGCTTGAGTCATCGCGCTCCCTGCGGAAGTCGCGCAGCAGCACGCCGGCAATCAAGGCTGGCTGTCTGGCCAGAATTCCCGGATGCCGCGAAAGGTCCCAGCGTGACAGCAATCCGTCAGAGTGCATGATCAGGATCCCATCTCTTGGCCACTCTACTTTAAATTCCTGCACCCGCGCCATCACATGGCCCAATGTGCCATTATGCGAAACCAGGCTGCGGCTAAGCGTACTACTTAGGATGCTTCCCGCAATGTTCCCGACCCCGGAATAAATCAAAGTCCCCGCCAAAGGCCGGATTTCCGCCACGGCAGCCGCTGCGCCCCGGGTCTTTTTCAGGGCGTCATGCAGGCGGGAAATAATGCTGGATGGAGCTTCGCTGCTATAGGCCCGAAAAACGCGGACAGCTTCATCTGCCGCTTCTGCCGCTTGCGGTCCGTGTCCCAGTCCATCCGCAACCAGCACCATGCAGCGGTCCGGCTGGATGTCCCATGCCATATTATCGCCGCAGGCAGTTTCGCCCGCGATGGGCACAATCAATCCCGCAAAATCTACTGACGATCTGAATTCCTCTGCTGCTTCCGCCTGCGTAATGCGCGCAAAAAGCGCTGTGCCCTTGGAGTTTGAGAAGACATCAAAAACATCCGCGATCCGCCGTATCGCGCCCAAACCGGTTCCCGGAGTTCCGCCCGTGGAGTAACCATCTTCCAGAGCGCGCGTCAGATCAGCGATCCCCGGCCCTTTATCGAGCGCCAGGATGTCCATGCGCGTTTCATGTTTTGATTTTGTTCCGGAAAGCATCAGATGTCCGCCGCCGCCATAGATCACGGCGTTGCGTGCAGCTTCCGTAATTACGATCGCTGCCTCACCTGCCTTGGTTTCGTTGAGTCCAAGAGAAGCAGCCATGCGTGCGCCAACCCGGCGCGCTTCAGCGGCGGAACTGGAATCAGAAAGAGGAATGCTTTGGGAGAGAAACATCTATTTCCAGCGCACAACGGTAATACGCGTCCCTTTACCCGGTTCTGACTCAATATTGAAATCGTTCACAAGTCTTTTGCTTCCGCCCAGTCCAAGGCCCATGCCGCCGCCAGAAGTAAATCCATCACGCAAAGCAGTTTCAATATCTGGAATTCCGGGTCCCTGGTCTTCAAACACCAGCTTCAGTCCGTCTTTGGTGGAGTTCACAACTTTCTCAATCACCATGTGGCCGCCCTTGCCATGCTCCAGCGCATTGCGCGCCAGCTCGCTGGCCGCGGTCACCAGTTTGGTCTGGTCCACCAGAGTGAACTTCATCTCCAGGGCCCACTGCCGCACCTTTTGTCGGGCGAGAACCACGTCGCTCGAATTAAGGATCGGCAATTTTTCTTGTTTCAGGGAATTCATTCACTCATACCCGCGTGAAAATCTCCGCGCAGTTCATAGAGAAGTTCCATGCCTGTTTCAACGTTCAGCGCCGTGCGCACTCCGGCCAGAGACATGCCGAGTTCCACCAGCGTAATGGCTACAGCAGGCTGCATGCCCACAACTACAGTCTCAGCATCCAGCACTCGCGCCATCGCCGCGATATTCGCCAGCATGCGGCCAATAAATGAGTCCACAATTTCCAGCGTTGAGATATCAATCAATACGCCGCGTGAACTCCACTCGGAAATTTTTTCTGTCAGGTCGTCTTGCAGTTGCAAAGCCAGGCGATCATGCATGTCCACCTGAATGGTCACGAGCAAAAACTGGCCCATGCGGAGGATAGGAATCCGCTCCATTTACTCCTCCTTTTTGAAGAACGATTTTTTGGCGCCTTCAGGGCCAAGTTTTACAACTGCCTGGTTCGTGCGTGTTAGCGCCAGCGCAAAGGCATCCGCCAGCTTGGCTTTGGTAATAACGCCGGCCAGATCAATGCCCAGATGAACAATGGTCTGCGCAATCTGCGGACGTACGCCGCTGATAATGCAATCCGCACCCATTAGCCGCGCCGCTGTAATAGTTTTGAGCAGGTGCTGCGCCACCAGCGTATCCACCGTTGGCACGCCGGTAATATCAATAATCGCCACGCGCGAATTCGTCTGCACTACCGCTTGCAGCAGTGATTCCATCACCACCTGCGTGCGCGCGCTGTCCAGCGTTCCAATGATTGGCAGCGCCAGAATGCCGTCCCACAACTTCACCACCGGCGTGGAAAGCTCCATCAATTCTTCCTGCTGCCGCGCAATAAACTTTTCGCGCGACGCCTGGAAAGCGTCGGCCGTAATCAGCGCCAGCTTGTCTATCAGCTGCGTGGTCTTCCATAGCTCATCAAACATTGCGTCCGGAGAAGCCGCCAGCTCTTTGCGTATTACATTGAAGAGCGGCTGCTTGAGTGAAAGAATGAAAGTCGCGGTCTCGCCTGTGGTAAAACCTTGCTTCGCCCGCGACGCCGAAACCGCCGTCAGCGTATCGCGCACCGCCGTCCAGGCTGGCCCGTCCACATTCGTGGTATCGCCAGTTTTCGCGCCGGCGGCAATGCCCGCCATAATGTCGCGGGACTGTGACTCTACTTCCTCATTGCTGATCAGATCAGAGCGGCGTACCGCGCCGCTCATCTGCTTGATCCAGTCAGCGCGGATCGCTTCATTGTGCTTGCTGATGATCTCGGGCAATTTGCTCATCGGATGTACTCCCTCCAAAGGTATCTGTGGCGTCACCGCCAAAAATTAGAAAAAGTGAAATGGAACGGATGGAAGACTGAAAAACCATCGGACGCGGCAAATCACAAATGCAGCTTCCGGTTTGATGCAAGAATATAACTAAATGCTGGCCGCTCTAAGGCTGCCCCGCAGAATAACTGCCGTCGGCAAAAGTCTTAAGTACTGCTTCAAGCTCTTTGGGGCCGGCCCACTTGGGCACCACATGTTTTACTCCAAAAAACTCGCATAATTTTTTCTCGGTATCGCCCATCACCGTCCATACCACAATCTGGATCGGCTGCAGTTTGGGATTGGACTTCCAGTACCGCAATACCTCGAACCCGCTCTCTTGCGGAAAGGAAAGGTCCAGTAGCACAAGGTCGGGGGCTTGCTTCGTTCCTTCCACCACGTCCTGTAAAAACAGGAGCGCCGCCGCAATATTGCTCAGCGCCATTACTTCCTCTGCGCCAAGCTTTTTCATCACGGCCGTGGATTGCTTGGCATCCGCCGGCGTATCTTCGACAATGAGAACTCGACGCATCATAAGTTTTGTTTAGGCTTTACGCCGCATGACCTCTTGCAGCTTCTTTACTAATGCTTATTTCTTAAAAAAGCGACCTAAGTGAGAAGCAATTCTATGGAACCGGCTAACCATATTACAAGCTGCTACTCGCTATTGGCTAGCCCAAATCCCACTTAAGTCCTTTTTAATCAGCCCATTATGAAACACGAGCAAGCCCTGGATTGAAGGTATCGAAAAAAATGCAAATCTGAGCAAAAGTGCACAATTTAGAAAACAGCTCCGTTGGCACAAAGAATACTCGCTGACACACTTACTTCGTAAGAAGTGGCATCTGGATTTCAGCATCAACGCATCCTAGCTGTGCCGGTGATTTTTTTACGAATGGAGGTAATAGCATGCTCGCCAAATGTGCCAACCCTTCCTGCTCCACGCCCCTGCTCTATCTCCGCGAAGGCAAGATATTCATGATTGAATCCAGCCCGTCGTCGCCCGGCTCACAATCATCAGTTTCACAACCATCAACTTCACAACCACCTTTAAAAGATGATGTCGCCGCACCTGTAAAAAACGCTGTCGCTACCCCTTTAAAAAACGACATTGCCGCACCCTTGAAGCTAACCTCCAAGGCGCAGAATCGCGTGGAGCATTTCTGGCTGTGCGGTTCCTGCTCTTCCAGCCTTACCGTCATCTTTGACCGCCAGCACGGCGTCCAGGTAGTCCCAAAAACCATCCCTCGCCCAAGCCGCGCCGCTTCCTGATGCACCCGCTTCATGATTCACCCGCCTCCTGATGCATTGGATTAGTTCATCAGATTTGCGCTTGTGGTTTGCGAGAATGCAGCAGAATGAATAGCACCAGCGCCAGCAGCGCGAAATGAGTTAGCCCAGACCGGAAGGTCTGGGTAAGCGTAGAAAACAATGAGCCCCTTCAGGGGCGGCACAATCGCACGTTATCCGCACCCCACATGTTTTTTTGAAAATCGCAATCACCCCAAATCCTCTGCTTACTCCATTCCTCTGTGTTTCAAAGGTTTATCCGCGACTATCCGCGCAAATCCGCGGTAAAAAGTTCACGCCCCAAAGGTTTACAATTCCGTCTGATGCCCAACTCCCTCTGGCACAAATTTCCGCTCAAAACCTCGCACCGCTGGCTGAACCTGCTCCTGCTCTTTCTCCCCGCGGCCATCGCGCTCCGCGTCATGCACGCGTCGCCGCTGGCCATCTTCATTGCCTCGGCGCTGGCCATCGCGCCACTGGCCAGCGTCCTCGGCGAATCCACCGGCGCACTAGCCTCGCATTGCGGCCCCGCCGTCGGCGGCATTCTGAGCGCCACCATGGGCAACGCCACGGAAATGATCATCGCCTTTTTCGCCCTGCGCGCCGGCCACATCAATGTCGTAAAAGCCTCGCTCTCCGGCAGCATCATCGGCAACCTGCTTCTGGTTCTTGGACTCAGCCTGGTCATCGGCGGCGCGCGTTATCCCGTGCAGCGCTTCTCCCGCACTACTTCCACCATGAACAGCACTACGCTCATGATCGCCGTGGCCGCACTGGTGATGCCCGCCGTTTTTAACCTCACGCTCTTCGGCACGCTCCAGCATCGCGACATTAACCTGGAACACCTCAGCCTCTGGACCAGCGGCGTTCTCATCGCCCTATACCTGCTGAATATGCTCTTCGTCTTCCGCACCCATCGCGCCGTCTTTCAACAAACCGTCGGTGGAGAAGACGCAGAAAACGCTGAGCCAACAGCCAGCCGAGGCCAGGCCATCTTCTCTCTTGCCCTTGCCACAATCCTGATTGCCGTGATGAGTGAAATCCTCGTCGACCAGATCGCGCCCGTAACCAAAGCGCTGGGCATGACAGAACTTTTCGTCGGCGTGATAGTTGTTGCGCTCGTCGGCAACGCCGCGGAAAATTCCACCGCAATCATGATGGCCCGCCGCAACAAGATGGAACTCTCCATGGCCATCGCCACCGGCGCAAGCACGCAGATAGCGCTCTTCGTAGCGCCAGTGCTGGTCTTTATCTCCGTCGCCATCGGCCATCCCATGACGCTGGTCTTCAACGGCTTTGAAATCGCAGCGATCGTGCTTTCTGTCTTGATCGTAGAAATGATCTCATCCGACGGCGAAACCAACTGGTTTGAAGGCGCACAACTCCTCGCCGTCTATGCCATCGTGGCCGTAGCTTTTTACTTTGTGCCGGAGTAGCCGCCTCCCCCCACGTATCGCCATCCCGAGCGTAAGCGAGGGAACTGCTCCGCCACTCTTAAGGGTCAAGCAATGTATGGTGAGCCGTAAGACCGGCGGAGCAGGATGGCGACATGTGCGGGAGAGTTCGTGAATAGATTTGAGGTTGCGAATGAGGTGCACCAGCACCAGAGGCGCGACAAAGCGCTACTTCCCGCTATATCCACCCGTCAAAGAATTCCACCGGATCTTCAACGTATCAATCCCCATATACATGCCATCGCGCCACGGATGTATCTTTGACCCTTCATCGTGGCCCCATGTCACCGGCACTTCCGCCACTTTGAACTTCATGTGATGGGCCAGATAAATAATCTCGGCGTCAAAGCCCCAGCGCGTGATGCGCTGCAAGGGGAAAATCTTTTTCGCGGCTTCGCGCGTAAACGCTTTAAATCCGCACTGCGTGTCGTGATACGGAAATGTCAGCACTGCGCGAGTAAAAAGATTGAACGCCCGTGACATAATCTGCCGCTTCAATGACTGCCGCTGAAATTGCAGGCTCGGGTCCATCCAGCGCGAGCCAATCGCCACGTCCGCGCCATTTTCCAGCGCCGTAAAAAGCTTGGCTGCCTCTGTGATGGGCGACGACATATCCGCGTCAGTAAACAGCAGCACCTGCCCCCGCGCATTCAGCATTCCATTGCGGACCGCGTATCCCTTACCCTGGTTGCCGGGATTCTCAATCAACCGCACCCGCGGATGCTCGGTGGCAAAACTTTGTACAAAGCTTGCCGTCTCGTCGCGCGAACCATCATTCACCACAACAATTTCCGCATTCCACTTTTGCGCGCGCAGATGTTCCAGCACCTGCTCCAGCGTGGAGCCAATGCGTTTGCGCTCATTGTAGGCAGGGATAACAATGCTGTACTTCGGCTGGGCCAGTTCTAGCTCGGGATCAAACAAGGGGGACTCTATCGCCAGGCTCATGCGGCCTGTTCTTTCTTCTGCAGCATCGCAAAAAATTCCGGTACCAGGTTGGGGTCCCAGAATCCTCTGGCTGCTTCTTCTATCATCGTGCGCTTGGCGTCTTCATGGTTCAGCGCGGGTTTGTAAGGGCGCGCGGTACGCAACGCGTCATAGACATCCACTACCTGCAGCACGCGCGCCAGTAGCGGAATGTTATATCCCGTTAGCTGGTCGGGATAGCCGCTGCCATCCCAGTGTTCATGGTGATGGCGGATGATCGGCAGCACGGTGCGGAAAGATTTCAGCGGACGGCAAATCGATTCGCCAATCGCGGGATGTTGCTTCATGATGGTCCATTCCTCCGCGGTCAGCCGCGTGCCTTTTTTCAGGATGTCATCCGGAATGGATACCTTGCCCAGATCGTGCAGATAGCCGCCGCGCTTCAGCGCAATAATACTTTCACCATCCAGGCCAATGTGATGTCCCAGTTCGGCGGCATAGCGCGCCAACCGCTCACAGTGATTGCCGGTATACGGGTCGCGCGACTCAATACCCAGCGCCAGCGCCACCAGCACGGCTTCAGCATTTTCCAGTTCGTCGGTAAATTCTTTGAGCTTGAGTAATGACTTAACGCGGGCAAACAACTCTTCAGGATAAAGCGGCTTGCTCAGGAAATCGTCGGCGCCGGCTTCAATGCCGCGCACCCGGTCATCGCGATCGGAAAGCCCTGTAATCATCACCACAGGTGTCAGGCGGGTAATAGGGTCTTCTTTCAGCTCATGGCAAAGCTCATAGCCAGATTTGCCTGGCATCACCACATCTAGCAGGATCAGGTCCGGCCGCTCACTGCTGACCAGGTCCTTGGCTTCTTCCGCTTCACTGGCAGTAATGATTTCGTAGCCCCGGGAAGAGAGGAGCTCACGTAGAAGGACCAGGGTATCAATCTTGTCATCAACCAC
>DASZMF010001034.1:0-3426 GCA_035552035.1 Candidatus Angelobacter sp. | reverse complement strand
AAGCGCGTGCGCTTTCCATGCCTGCTTACACGCATCTGCAAAGAGCTGAGCCGGTGCTCACTGCGCACTGGCTGCTCGCGTATTTTGAAATGTTCTGGCGAGACGGCGAACGTCTGCTGGATTGCCGGGAGCGCGTGAATGAATGTCCACTGGGCTCGGGTGCTGTCACAGGCGCCACGCTGCCTTTAGACCGTGAGTTGGTGAGTCGCGCACTTGGATTCACGCGCCCCACTGCCAATAGCATGGACGCCACCAGCGATCGCGACTTTGCGTTGGAATTTGTTGGCGACCTGACAATGCTCGGCATACATCTCAGCCGCTGGGCAGAGGAATTTATTCTTTTCGCCACACAGGAATATGCCTTCATTGAACTTCCGCAGGCCTATTCAACCGGCAGCAGCGCTATGCCGCAGAAACAGAATCCTGACGCGCTGGAGCTGATCCGCGGGAAATCCGCGCGGCTGCTGGGCAATCAGGTTGCATTGCTTACGGCTGTGAAAGGGCTGCCACTTGCCTACAACAAAGACATGCAGGAGACACAGGAGCCGCTGTTTGAGGCTGTGAATACGGCCGTCCATTGCGTGAAGGTGGCGACGGGATTTATGCAGCAGGTCAAGTTCAAGGAAGATCGGATGCGCTCTGCCTGCGAAAGCGGATTCATGAACGCCATGGCTGCGGCCACTTATCTGGCAAAACGCGGCGTGCCGTTCCGGCAGGCGCATGAAGTTGTGGCGCAGGCGGTGCAAAAGTGTCTGGCGCAGGAGTGCGAGTTGGAACAGCTCTCGCTCGATGAACTGCGGGAGTTTAGCCCGGCATTCGACACGGATATTTACGAGAATTTAAAAGTGGAAAGCGTGCTGGCCTGCCATGATGTTCCCGGCGGGACGGCGCCGCATCACGTAAAACAGGCGCTTGCGGCAGCCCGCCACAGACTGGCCACTATCAAGGAGGCGCATGGTACGCACGCGTAACGCCATCCTTCCGGACGTGGAACAGATCCACACGATTATCCGCGCCTATTCCGGCAACGGCACACTGCTGCCGCGCACACTCGCAGAGCTGCGGGAAAATGTGCGCGACTTTGTGGTGGCCGAAGATGCGAGCGGAAAAATTGTGGGCTGCGGCGCGCTGCATCTTTACGGCATGCATCTGGCTGAAATTCGTTCTATTGCGGTGATCCCCGGAACCAACGGCATGGGCGCAGGGCGCAAGCTGGTGGAAGCCCTGATGGAAGAAGCCACGCGGCACGAAGTGACGTGCGTCTGCCTGTTTACGCGCATCCCCACGTTCTTTGCTCACATGGGATTCAGCGTAGCCAAGCGCGACGACCTGCCCGACAAGATCTACAAAGACTGCATACATTGTCCGGCGTTCAACGCGTGTGACGAAATTGCCATGTATCGCGGCGAGATTCCCAATCACAATGGCGTTCGCGATTTGCAGATTCCCAAACCGCTGGTTAAGCTGACGGTGTGAGTACGAATCCTCCGCAAGGCTTTCTCTTTTCTGCCTGCGCTGCCGGCATCAAAGCCAGCGGCAGGCCTGACCTGGCACTTGTTCTTATTCCAGAAGCCGCTTCCACAGCCGCCATGTTTACCCGCAACCAGATTGTGGCCGCGCCGGTAACGGTGGGACGTGAAAATCTTCGCCGCGGAAATGGCCTGCTGCACGCATTGATTGTGAATGCGGGCAATGCGAACTGCGCTACGGGAAAACAAGGTCTGAAAGCAGCCACCAGCGTTTGCGCGGCTGTAGCCAAGCAGATCACGGCCAGGCAAATTAAAGCCAGCACGCATCAGGTCTTCCCTTCTTCCACGGGGATCATAGGCGTGCCGCTGCCGGTGGAAAAAATCCATAACGCACTGCCTGGATTAATCAGCGCCGCTGCCGCTACAGACGCAGCCTTCGACCAATTTGCCAATGCCATTTTGACCACGGACACGCACAAGAAAGTCGCCTCGCAGCCGATCACCTACAACCAAACCGAGATCAGGCTTGTGGGCGTGGCCAAGGGCGCAGGCATGATTCACCCTAATATGGCAACGATGCTGGTCTATCTGTTCACCGATCTGGCGGCGAATCCGAAAGACCTCCAGAAATGTTTAAAAGAAGCGGCTGATCAGAGCTTCAACAATATTTCCATTGATGGCGACACCTCAACCAACGACACGGCCCTGCTGCTGGCCAGCGGCAAGAGCGGCGTACAGTTCAAGCAGGTAAAAAATGAATTTCAGGCGGCATTGACGAAAGTGTGCCGGTCACTGGCAGCGCAGATTGTAGCCGATGGCGAAGGCGTAAAACATGTCGTCCGGTTGAAAATTGAGCAGGCGCATTCACGCCCTGAGGCACGGCAGATTGCGCGCACGATTGCAAACTCTCCGCTGGTAAAGACGGCCTGGGCTGGCGCTGATCCAAACTGGGGCCGCATTCTGGCGGCGATTGGATATTCGGGCGTGAAGATCAATCCGGAGAGGATCAACATCTATCTGGGTGAGCAGCAAATCTGCCGGCACGGCGCAGCTTGCGCGTTTGATGCCAAACGCGCGCACGCTTATATGTCCGAACCGGTTTATGACATAAGAATTGTGCTGGGCGCGGGAAGCGCAGGGTTGGAATTTTTGTCGTGCGATCTGACTGCAGAATATGTGCGGATTAATGCGGATTATTCAACATAGCCTTTAGCTCTTAGCTCTTGGCCTTTAGCCTTATCTCTCGACCGTATCAGTAAAGCGCTCGCATAAAGTATGCACATGCATCATAAACAACTGGCTTGGGTCTGCCCAAGACTGAATAAGCGAAGCAGCCGGGAGCAGCATGTATAGCTAAAGGCCAAGAGCTAAGAGCCAAAAGCTATTTTGTCGCTCTTTGCCGCTTTGCGTAGTCCACTCTGAATCGGTATTTTAGAAGTAGATGCCACAGACTCTAGCCGAATATCCCCAGCTCCATCTGGCGCGGAAGAATGAGATTGCCTACGTGTATCGCCGGGGCTTCCGCACTTTGCGGTGGACCTATAAACAGCTGGGCGAACTGGCCTTTCGCGTTGCCCGCGAGTTGGAAGCGCGCGGCATTGGCAAGGGTGATCGCGTCCTCTTGTGGGGTGACAACTGCGCGGAATGGATTGGCGCATTCTTTGGCTGCATGCTGCGCGGCGCAATTGCCGTGCCCATGGACAGAATTGCCACGCCGGACTTTGCGCAACGCGTAATGTCTGATGTGGATGCCAAGCTGATTGTCTGCTCCGGCGCTTTGAAAGAACACACCGCGGGCCGGCCTTTTCTTGAGTTGGAAGAGCTGAATGAAACTTTGGGCCAGCGCTCCGCCGCGACTTACGCGCCTGTGGAGTTCAGCCGCGATGATCCGGCACAGATTGTTTTTACCTCAGGCACCACGGCAGAGCCGCGCGGCGTGGTTCTGACGCACGGCAAC
>DASZMF010001033.1:0-6543 GCA_035552035.1 Candidatus Angelobacter sp. | reverse complement strand
GTAAAGCAACCGCAGAGACGATTGAGCCAGAGGTATCGACCACCACGGTGATGGTGATCCCTGTATAAGATGGGAAATAACTGTCCGCAACCCGCAAATACAGCAGGTCATGCTCAATTGAGCGTTCGTCGGCTTCCGTTTTGGATATCTGGATGGGCGCTGGCGGTTTGGGAGGTTGAGTCGCAGGTTGCTGAACTGGCTGGAAAGTTATAACTGCGGCTAACAGCAGATTGAACATGGTAATCCCCCGTTTGCAACACTCTAGAGAATGCAGGATTTCACGGACCTTGCGTGGGGCACTGCTAAATAGCTGGAAGCAAAGCCTGAGATGCGGAAGAGGAATTGCCTGGTCGCCGCCCAATGCGGCATTCGACCATTGACCTGCCGCTTGTAACCGCTTGGATTCATTTGGCCTTAGCCACCGTACAAAGGATGTTAATATTAAGGGCAGGACAGACATGCCATTAAAAACATTATTCCTGAATCCTCCGTCGTTTGAGAACTTTGACGGTGGCGCCAGCTCACGCTGGCCCGCCACCCGCGAGATTGAATCCTACTGGTATCCGGTATGGCTGGCGTATCCGGCTGGGATGCTGGAGGGTTCGCGCCTGCTGGACGCACCTCCGCACCACGTGAGCGCGGAAGAGACCATTGAACTGGGCAAGCAATATGAGTTCCTGGTGCTCTTTACCTCCACGCCAGGATTCCCCGGCGATATCCAGCTGGTGACGAAGATGAAAGAAGCGAACCCCAAGCTGAAGATTGCGTTTGTGGGTCCGCATGTGACCACGCTGCCGGAGCGCTCGTTGAATGATTGCCCGGCCATCGACTTTGTCTGCCGCCGCGAGTTTGATTACACAGTCGTGGAATACGCCAATGGCAAGCCGCTGTCTGAGATTACTGGCATTTCCTATCGCGACGCGAGCGGAAAAGTTGTTCACAACGCTGATCGCCCTGATGTAACTGACCTGGACGCATTGCCGGATGTGACTGACGTTTATTTCAGAGACATGGACGTGCGCCGCTATAACGTGCCGTTCCTGCTCTATCCGTTTGTGGCTTTGTACACGACGCGTGGCTGCCCGGCGCAGTGCACTTTCTGTTTGTGGCCCCAGACTTTAAGCGGACACCCATGGCGCAAGCGCTCGACTGACGCTGTCGCACGGGAGATGGCCAAGGCCAAAGAGTACTGGCCGTATGTAAAAGAATATTTCTTTGACGATGACACTTTCAATATCCAGAAAGCACGCACGGTTGAGTTGAGCGGCAAGCTGAAACCGCTGAACCTGACGTGGTCTTGCACATCGCGCGTGACCACTGACTACGAAACTTTGAAAGCCCAGAAAGAAGCCGGCTGCCGGTTGCTGATTGTGGGTTATGAGTCTGGCGATGCGCAGATTCTCAAGAACATCAAGAAGGGCGCAACCGTGGAACGCGCGCGCCAGTTCACCAAAGACACCAAAAAACTGGGCCTGAAAGTTCATGGCGACTTCATTCTTGGTCTGCCGGGTGAAAGCAAAGAGTCGATCCACCGCACCATTGATTTTGCCAAAGAGCTGGACGTGGAAACGATCCAGGTTTCCATTGCACACGCTTATCCGGGAACAGAGCTTTATGATTTTGCCAAGAAGAGCGGCTTTATCGTTGGCACCGAACGGATGGTTGATGCGGGCGGGCATCAGGTTGCGCAGATTGAGTATCCAGGTCTTCCCCGCGAGCACGTGATGGAAATGGTGCACAAGTTTTACGACGAATATTATTTCCGTCCTAAAGCTGTGTTCCGGATTGTGCGCAAGGCGGTTTTCAATGGTGAAGAGCGCCAGCGGCTTTACAAGGAAGCAAAATCATTCATGAAGCTGCGCGCCGCACGCAACAAAGCTACAAAGGCGATGATTGCAGCCAAACAGAACAATCCGGACAAGCCCCGCCCGGCAGAGGTTTCAGGAGACTAAGCCGGTCTCCTGCCGCATCATTATGCTGTTTTCAAGAGGCCACAGATGCAAGGACAGGAAAAACTCGGCGGCAACGCCCGAATGATTGGTTACAGAATTGGCCTGGTCGCGTTCGTCGTTATTGCGCTATGGAAATTCCTGACCAGGTAACAAGTAGATAAAAAAATCCAGAATTACACCCGCCTTCGCGGGCACAAACGGATAAGCGGCGTTGAAGCCAAAAAAAATCTTAATTTATATGGCCATCGCCTGCTGCAACGGCACGGGCGACGTGTTGCTGAAACGCGGCATGGACGACCTTGGCGAAATCCATCTCAATAACTGGACGCACATCTTCAACGCCTTCATCAATCCCTGGGTCGTGCTGGGCATTCTTTGCCTTGCCGGATTTTTCTATGCATATCTCACGGCCCTCTCCTGGGCTGATCTGACGTTTGTTCTGCCCGCCACAGCGTTCGGCTACGTGGTAACGGCATTTCTCTCGCGCTTTTTTCTGCATGAAGTGGTCAGTCCCTGGCGATGGGCCGGCGTTCTGCTCATCACCGGCGGCGTTGGACTGGTAGCCAAAGGGCCGTCGCTCACAGAGCGACCGAAAGAAAATTCCGCATCGGCATCAGCCTCGCCGCAAAAGGAGCAGCATGAGCTCGCTTAAGCTGTGGATCGCCATTGGCATGCTGGTGCTGGCTTCCAGCGCTGGTGACGTAATGCTCTCCGCTGCGATGAAGCGAATCGGCGACCTGGAAGAGATTCGCGCGAAAAAAGGTTTGTTCGCCGTCATCGGCCATGTGGTCAGCGAAAAGCTTTTTCTGATCGGCCTCTGCTGCCTCATCTTCAGCTTTTTCTGCCTGCTCACAGCGCTTTCATGGGGTGACGCCAGTTTGGTCGCGCCGGCATCCGCTTCGCTTACCTATATTTGCTCGGCGATTCTGGCCAAGTTTGTGTTGCATGAAAATGTTGACCGCAGGCGCTGGCTCTCCGCCGCGCTGGTCTGCCTCGGCGTGTTGATGCTGGTGAAGTAAAGTCTTTTTCTGAAATCCCGAAGCGAGGGACACTAATCACCGGAGCTTCGCCCGTCATTTCGTCGCCGAAGATTTAATTTTGCCGCGAAAATCAGGACATCATCGCTGGCCATTCAAATTGGCCCATTCCCCTGACTCAATGAAGCTGGCCCAATAAAAAGGATGTTCACGGCCTTTGCGCTTCAACATTGCAAGTTCTGCCTGGCGTAACGCGTCGCCCCGCCCCCGGCCATTTTTTAAACCGGTGTAATAGGCAGTAATCATTTCCTGCGTCGTATAGTCGCTCACCGGCCACAGGCTCATCACCAGGCTCTCCGCGCCGGCAAGCACAAAAGCCCTGCGCAATCCAAAAACGCCCTCGCCCACTCTGACTTCGCCGACGCCGGTATCACAAGCGGAGAGCGTCACCAGCCTGGTCCCCCACAGATTCAGGTTAGCCGCTTCCAAAGCGGTCAGAATACCGCTATCGCCGCCTCGCCGATTCAAATTGGCGCCCGATAGCGCCAGGCCGGAATGAAGCAACGGATTTTGAATGTCTTTACTTGATATTTCTTCGTAGGCGTCAATCCAGGAGCTGGGAGACGCTCCTTCAAGGAAAAACCCATGGGTAGCAATATGCAGAATGCCTGGCGCATTGAGTCCCAGCAGCGTGGCTTTTGTCGCCTGGTCTCCCGTAAATATCCGCGCCTGGTGAAAGAGCGAATGTATCGCTTGCGCCTCAGCTTTTGTTCCATGCAGCGGTGCAAAGTAAATGCTGGAAGAATCGTTGCCCCGGCTGATGCTTCGCGTCGCCAAGTGCGTCCGTGTGGTAGGGGCGGCACTCACGGCGCGGGCCTTTGGTTCACCAAAGTTGGGATCAGCCACTATGGCGACCTCAGTCGTGCCGGCGCGCGGCGTCTGCATGCGCAACAGATCGCGCCCGGTGCTCAGATAGGTGAACAGATTTCGTTCGACCAAATAGTGGCCGTTTTCATCCACCAGCGCTTCAAACGGGATGAGATCCAGCTGTCCATCCGGCGCAATGAGCAGGTGCCGTGCATCGCCGGCCAGCGCGCGAACCGGACGCATGATCTTTTCATCCACGGCGCGCGCCTGTTCTTTTATGTTGGGCGAGTCAGGGTCGCGTAACGACCTGCGCAGAGCACTGATGGCAGCATCAATGGATTTTGCGTCGCCTAAATCCGTGGGTCGGACTTCATTCCCGGTAATGACGTAAGCCACATACCGCGGTTCGCCAAACTCAGTTATGCTCTCATCCGGTTGTTTCGGATCGTAAGGCCGGTACACCGCATACTCAACCAGGGCAGCGTCAGCAGGGATAGCTGCCTGCACAGCATTCAGTGTCACTCCAGCAGGAGACTGATAGTAGCCTGCACTGTGCTTTCCGATCTCGCTTTCCAGATCGTCTCTCTGATCGGTAAGAGTTTTGATTTGTTGCAGATGCTCAGGAAGCGACGTTTTTCCGGGGCCATTCAGCACCAGATTGGCGAGTTTTGCAGTTATTTCTTTTAGCTTGTCCAGCAACGCACGATCTTCAGCATTGGAGCGATTGCGCAAGCTTTCGAGATTGTCTGCCAAAGCATCAAGGATGCGCCCTTTGCGTTGCAGCAGTATGGTGGCAGCCTGCTTGCGCGAATCGTCGTTTTCAGGATCCAGGCGAATCTGGAAGGAAATAGCTGTATTCAGCGCATTCATGTATGGACCAAAGTAGGCGCGCTTTTCCCGCTCCGATCCAATTGCCAGATTCAAGGGCAGATCTTTTTCTTCAATGGCCACGGCTTCCTGCCAGCATTCACGGGCTCGCGCTGGATTGCCGGCAGCCGAGTAGAGCTGAGCAAGGTTGCGTAGAATCCTGGCAACGTCAGGGTGCTCAGGGCCGCGAGAGTCTTTCGTAATCTGCAGTGCGCGAAGAAGATAGGGTTCCGCCTTTACATAGTCGCCGTGATCGCGATAAAGAATCCCCAGGCTCTCCACTGTCACCTCAACCGTGAGGTGATTTGGGCCGTTCAGCTTTTCTATGATGGCCAGAGCGCGTATGTAATATTTTTCAGCGCCTTTGTAGTCTGCGGTATATTTGGCCATAATCCCCAGATTGTTCAGAGTCTGCGCAACAGGAAAACTTTCAGGCCCATCCAATCTCTCGAAAATGATTTCAGCTCTTCGGAAATATTCAGCGGCCTTGTTGTAGTTGTCCAACTGCCAATAAAGAAGCCCAAGATTGTTGAGCGTCATCCCAAGCCAGGGATGCTCCGGTCCCAGCACCTTCTCTTTGATCGCGAGAGAGCGCTGATAAAACTTTTCCGCCGTGCCGTAATCTTTCCTTCGATAGGCAACAAGGCCCCGACTGTGCAGCAGCACTGCAACCTTCAGATGATTGGGCCCTAGCAGTTTTTCCATCATCTCCTGCGCCTGCGCCGAAAACTCCTCGGCGCGAATGTTGTCTCGCTTAAAAATGTAGAGCGAACCCAGATCAGCCAGCGATTCCGCATACAGCAAGCTGTTTTCGCCGCCAACGGTTTTCCTGGTTTTAGAAGCATGTACCAGCAGTTCTTCGGCGCGCGCATAGTCCGTCTGCCCTATGGCAATTCTTCCCAGCGTACTTTCCGCATCAGCATAAGGCAGATCGCCGGGCCCATAAGTTTTTTGGGCAATTTCTAAAGCCCTGCCGGCCACTCTCGCCGCATCAGCGTAATCGCTTTTTTCTTTATAGAGATCTGCCAAAGTCTCCAGCGACTTTGCAATCAATATGTCATTGGGCTGAAGTTTTTCTTCGCGAATCTGCAGGGCGCGTTTGCCCGACTCTTCCGCTTCAGCAAATTTGGCGGTGCCGGTGAAGTTTCTGGCTTGACCGTCTAATGATTCCGCTGCTTCAAGGCTGTTTTTGCCGAAGGCTTTTTCGGCGATAGTAAGAGCCTGTTTCTGCAGTTCTGCACCACGGGTAAAATCATCCTGGCCATCGGCAATGCGGCCGAGCAAGACCAGACAGGCAGGGGATTCAGGATCAGACTGAAGCGCATGTTCCGCGGCTTGTTGGGCTTTGGCGTAGTCCCCCAGGCGGTAAAGCAGTTCGGCGTGAGCAAGGCTGCTTTCATCTTTTGGGGTGGCCATGGAAGCGGTTGATGGGCTTTGGCTGGCGTAGCTTTTTATGCCGGCACAGAGGCAGACAGCAACGGTGATGGAAACCAATACTACCGGTTTCCTGCGATAAGCTTTCTTTCTGCGGGGCATAAAACGGCTGTGATTTTACACCGAATTGAGGATTACTGCCCAGGAAGTCGACGATTTAAAGTCTTTGATAAAAAATACAAATAACCTTTATGCGGCCCATATAGAAGGGGAAGCACGGAACCGCAGACGCCAAGAACAACAAGCATTGGAGCAACAGCTTTTGATGGAGCAAGAACGTCAGAATCTGCTGAAGAGACTAACTTGGTAACAAGGCACTGCTCCGCTTCGCTCCGGCCTGCGGCAGCAAGGAGGGATTCTTTTCTTCTAGCAACGCGCCTAACGGCGCTGATTGTTTAGAAACGCGGCGGAATTAATCGTGGATGCCGTATCGTTGAATGCTTGAG
>DASZMF010001032.1:0-1720 GCA_035552035.1 Candidatus Angelobacter sp. | reverse complement strand
TAGGTGACGGGAAGAGTCTGGTTGCCGTAGCCCTCTGTGGCACTCAAGGCAATGCTGGGAATGCAATTCAACAGAGACGCCACGGCGATCACCACGAAAAATGTGGATCTGGCCATGCCCAGGAAGTGAATCTTGAAAGATCCCACGAACTTGGCCCAGGGCGCATCCTGCAATTGCGGACGGGCCAGCGTAACCGAGACGGGACGGATTGCATCCTGGGCATCCGGCTCAACGGGCTTCGCCTTGGTGCGTCTTTCAGCAAAGCTGAAGCGCGAATAGGCAAACGCAAAAACCAGGCAGCCGACACTTATCCATATAAGACGGTTCCACAACAGAAGTCCGGTAAAACCAGCCGAGACATGGTTTTTCTCCGCAACGGTCCAATACCGTGTGACAAGGTCAAACGTGCGTGAGCCAAAAGGATCCAGTAGAGCAGCGATCTTTTCATTCTGAATATCCTGCGTTAGAGCGCCCGCTACGCCGTAACCAGTGAGCAAGACCAGGGCTGCCACGAATGAGACGATTTCATTGCGCGCCAGGACCGCCACGGCAAATAAAACCGCGGCAATAAAAAACGCATTCGGCAAAGCGAATATTGCAATGCTCTTTAAATGGGCAGCCCAATCAACTGGTCCCCATCGGTCCTGGTCCACCCATGGCATGTACTTGGCTAGAAGAATACCGAGAGAAACGCCGAGCATCGGAATCACAGATATAAGCGTGGCGCCGATGAAGCGGCCCAGCAAAAAGTCAAATTTGCGGAGCGGGGTGGTAAAGATGATCTGATAAGTATTGTTACTGAAATCCCGGAGAGCGGCAGAATTCACAAATGCCGTGGACATGAGCAGCGTCAATAGCGCAATGAAGGAATAAAAGTTCTGAATGACAAAAGGCGCATTGTGATACGTATTGGGCAGGGCCCCGCCCAGCTGCACCTGGTCTGAACTTACGGCCCCAAAAACCAGCAGCCCAATGATGAAGAGAAATATCCACACCATCCACGAGCGGAGCCAAAAGCGGATTTCAAATAGCGCTATGCTTAAAAACATTGGTCGCTCCTAGTTCCAGTGCCGGATTTTGGTAAAGAACACATCTTCCAGATCGGCCTGGCTGGGCAGGAATCCTTCGCCCGGCAGCTCTTCTCCAAACACATGCAGGAAGGGCCGTCCGCCGACGAGCCGATTGGAGACGACGCGGAATTTTTCTTCGTAATGCGCCAGCTCCGGCTTGTCGATGGAGCGCTCCCAGATGCGCCCCTTGAGTTCGGTAATCGCATTCTGCGGCGCGCCCTGATACAAAACTTTGCCTTCGTGAATAATGGCCATATCGGTGCACAGGTCCATTACGTCCTGCACGATGTGCGTGGATAGAATCACCACTACCTGCTCGCCTACCTCAGCCAGCAGATTGTAAAAACGGTTGCGCTCGCCGGGATCAAGGCCTGCGGTGGGCTCGTCGGCGATCAACAGCTGCGGATTGCCAATCAGCGCCTGGGCAATACCAAAACGCTGGCGCATGCCGCCGGAGAATCCGGTGAGCGCTTTTTTGCGGACTTCATAGAGATTGCAGCGCTGCAGCATGGCACCGAAAAGTTCCTTGCGCTCGCGGGCATTAGTCATGCCTTTGAGCAGCGCCAGATGGCTTAGCATGTCCTGCGCGGAGATACGCGGATACACACCAAACTCCTGCGGTAGATAACCCAGGCGGCGGCGAACTTCAT
>DASZMF010001031.1:0-1889 GCA_035552035.1 Candidatus Angelobacter sp. | reverse complement strand
CCCTGTTTGACGTTGCCCTTAATCAGGTTGCGCGAGATGATATAGCGCTGAATCTCATCCGTGCCCTCGAAGATGCGATACAGACGCACCAGGCGGTACCAGCGCTCGATAGGCAGTTCTTTGGTATAGCCCATGCCGCCGTGAATCTGCATGACCTTGTCGATGACATGGTTGGCCATATTCGCGCCGTACAGTTTGGCGACTGAAGAGGCGTGGCGTGCGTCCATACCATTTTCAGCTTGCCAGGCTGCGTAAAGCACCAGCCAGCGCGTGGCCTCGATCTCCACGTGAGAGTCGGCGATCATCCACTGAATGGCCTGATATTCAGCGATTTTGTGGCCCATGGAGACGCGCTGCTTGGCGTAGTCAATGCCCATTTGCAGCGCCCGTTCGGCTGTGCCGATAGCGCCAGCGGGAATGCGCCAGCGGCCCGCGCCGATCCACTCCATGCCCAGGCTGAGGCCCTTGCCGCGCTCGCCCAGAATATTTTTTTCAGGTACGCGCACATTCTCGAAGTAGAGCGAAGCTGGCCCCCAATCGCCCATGGTGGGAATATAGCTGGATTTCCAGCCCATCTCGCGGTCAACCAGGAAGCAGGTTACGCCGCCATGGCCACCTTTCTCAGGATCGGTCAGGGCAAAGACCATCGTAAAATCGGCCTCGTTGCCGTTGGTGATAAAGATCTTCTCGCCGTTGAGGACCCATTCATCACCGTCTTTTACCGCGCGCATCTTAATATTGGCCGCGTCCGATCCCGCGCCCGGCTCGGTCAGCGCGAAGCAGGAACGTCGCTCGCCAGCGATTGTGGGGAGCAAATAGCGTTGTTTCTGTTCTTCGTTGCAGAGATAGAGGATATTATCAGCCGTACCGCCAAAGTTAAACGGCACGAAGGTGCGAGCCATTTCCATGGTGACGATCGCGGTCATGATCGGACCAAGGTTGGCTCCGCCGTACTCCTCAGGGGTATTGATGCCCCAGAAGCCCATGTCTTTGGCCTTCTGTTGCAGCTCACGCAGCTTCTCTCGTTCCAGGCCGGGACGCCCTTCGCGCTCGTTAAGCAGAACCTGACCCTCCAGGGGAATCAGTTCGCGGTTGACAAAATCGCGTACCGTCTGTTGAACCATTTTCTGTTCGTCGTCCAAGCTAAAATCCATGGTCTTGCTCCTTTGCTTGCGATGCCACGCAGGCCGGGGAAACTGCACAGTTTCCTCGCCCTGCCGAGACAAATTATCATCCAGGTTACAGATGTCCTCATCTGTGGATGTCTGCTTTATTTTATAGGCAGCCTTTGCACTCTTGAGAAATCTTCTCTAAGGCGGAACTGCTTATGGAATTGGC
Source organism: Candidatus Angelobacter sp. (assembly GCA_035552035.1). Lineage (GTDB taxonomy): Bacteria > Acidobacteriota > Terriglobia > Terriglobales > Acidobacteriaceae > Angelobacter. The sequence goes on along the minus strand of DASZMF010001031.1, from coordinate 551 downwards.
ACTGGGTCAGGCGTAGCACTGCTGGCTGTCTGGCCATCATTGCCTGGTTGCTGGTTGTCTTTTGTTGCAGGTAATAACTGCGCGTGAAAATAAGCGAGCTGGGCGGAAATATACGTTTCCAGATCAATCTCTGGGGCGAAATGCCAGGTTTTCTGTAAGGCCCAAATGTGTCCCAGTCCAAGTACATTTGCCGCCAGGACGCGTGGTGCCGGGATATCAGCACGAAAGACACCCGCGCGCTGCCCGTCTTCAAAAAGTTTCATAAATTGCGTATCCAGATTCTTGATCATAGAGAGCATGCCCTGACGCGCCTCACGCGGCAACGTAGAACTATCGCGGTACATAATCAGGATACGCTTTGAGCTACCGTCCAGGTCTTTATAGAGTTCGCGCACAATAAAATCAAAGCGTTCGAGTGGATTAGCAATATCAACGGTCTGAGCGAAGAAGTCGAGGTGGAGCGTGGCAACTTCCTGACAGCAGGCCAGGAGAATATCTTCTTTGTTAGAGAAGATGTGGTAGATGAGTCCGGTGCTAATGCCAGCCGCACG
>DASZMF010001030.1:0-4665 GCA_035552035.1 Candidatus Angelobacter sp. | reverse complement strand
GGTTGAAGGAGAATTGGCCGCGCCGGTTGTAGAGCCTGCCAGAACCGCGGCGCGCGGCGGCGACGAGACAATTCTGCTGGCTGAAGATGAACCACTGCTGCGCGAAATCTTCCGCATGCAACTGGAAGGCGCAGGATACACGGTGCTGGAAGCGCAGAACGGAAAAGAAGCGGCGGAACTGGCGCAGAGGCATCGCGATAAAATCGACCTGCTGCTCACAGACCTGGTAATGGCTGGCGGCACCAACGGCGTGGAACTGGCAGCCAAGTTGAACGCGACGCAGCCGGGAATTAAAGTTGTCTATATGACTGGCTATACGGCGGACGTGATCGATCCCAAAGGCATGGCAGATATGCAGGACCGCATTTTGCAAAAGCCTTTCAGCGGGGTTTCATTGCTGCGCAAAATCCGAGAGGTCTTATCGGGTGCCTAATCTGCCGCAGGCATGGCTTGTGATTACCATTCTTCTTGGTGGCAAGAAAATTTTACTAACGCCGGTGCCCACTATGCTGGCTCTAGCCGCGTGTAGCGCGACGCTTGGCCATGGCCTTCTTTGGCTTGCCGGAGCCGCCGAGCTCTGAGCCAAAAAACTGCGGCAGGCTGAACCGATCAATATTGAAGGTGAATTCATTGGTGCAGGAAGGGCAGGAAGTGCTGTGTATGCCTTCCTTTACCTGGGTTGGGTCCACATCAAAAGAGCGCAGGCACTTGGGGCAGGTCACAATCACCTGGCCTGAGCCGTTGAGCGCAATCCATATGGGAGAAGTGTTGCGCTTGCCCGGCACGGGACGCTCCGGCGCCACGCGCACCATTTCTTTTACCTTGTTCAGCAGGTCAGGAATGGAGTAGTCGCCTTTTTGGAAAAACGTGTCAGCCAGCAGGCCGTCAGGGATATTGTCCGTCACGTATTCGCCGCTCAGCGCGATGGTAGGAATCTGCGGAAAGCGGTTGCGCACCACGGCCAGAAATTCAAAACCAGACATATTAGGCATGCGCAGATCTGAGATCACGAGGTCCGGCAGCGCGTCGTCCAGAGCGTGCAGCCCTTCCAGCCCGTCTGTGGCCGTAATCACTTCATAGCCTGCGGCTTCAAGCACAGCTCCGCCGGTAGTTCTTACCGCGGGTTCGTCGTCCACAAAAAGGACACGGAAACGAAAAGTGGGCATGGGACTCCTATACGCGTGGCTATTTGTCTCTGGCAGGTGTACTGACTGACCCAAGTATAACAGCAGCGCTGACTTATTTTTGGCGGCCTTTCTCTTGTTTGCCACTGTGGATTACGCCTAAACTGGAGAGGAAAAGCACACAGGTCAGGTGGATGAAAAAACGCATTGCGGAAATCGGCTGCGTAGCTCTGGTATTACTTTTTTGCGCGATGGCGCACGCATGGCAGCAGGCCCCGGCAGCCGGCGCGCCGGATGCAAAGGGCCCGGATGCAAAGACACAGAGCACACCTGCGCCAGCCGTGGAGCCGAAGCCTGAACCATCCCAGGAAAACGCGGCAGAGGACCAGCCCCCGCGTCTGCCTCCCACTAGTGACGTGAAAGAGATTGTCCGGCGCGCCGTGGAAATGGACCACCACAATTTTGAGCGCGCGCAGAAATATACCTGCGTCCAGAAGCAGACGGTCAAGCAGCTGGACAAGCACGGCAACGTGAAATCAACTGAGAGCAAAACCTACGACGTAAATTTTTATTTTGGCGAGTTCTATCCCAAGCTGATCCAGGTGGACGACAAGCCGCTGAACGAGAAAGACCAGAAAAAAGAAGATGAGAAGCTGGAAAAATTTCTGGATAAGCACCGCAATGAGAGTGACGAAGACCGGCAGAAGCGTCTGGACAAAGAAAAGAAAGAGCGGGAAGAGAGCCGTGCCTTTGTACGCGACGTGGTGAATGCCTACGATTTCCGCATGGTGGGCAATGACACGGTCTCCGGCGAGTACACATGGATCATTGAAGCCACGCCGCGCCCTGACTTCAAACCCACGCAGCCGCATGCCGATATCCTCAAGAAGATCAAAGGCCGCATGTGGATTGAGAAAAAAGACTACAACTGGGTGAAGGTGGAAGCTGAAGCCACAGACACAATTTCCTTTGGCTGGCTCCTGTTTCGCATTCATCCGGGTTCGCGCTTTGTGCTGGAGACGCAGCACGTCAACAATGAATTCTGGGCGCTGCAGCGGCTGTACATCAATGGCAGTGCGCGCATTGCGCTGCTCAAGAATGAAACTGCTGAGCAGGAAGATGTGTTCTCCAACTTCAAGAAATTCAGCAGCTCAATCAAGATTTTACCGGGCGTAAGGGAAGTGGAGCCTGCCGACAAGAAGCCCGAAGAAGGCCAGCCCACGCCGAAATAAGCGTTCATCACCGTAGCTCGTTCTGCAGGAAATGCCACGCAGTTCCGCCCAGCCAATACAGCTTGATCCACGATATTCTTCCCGTCTTTACCTATTGTTTGCTACCAGTTAGGTTCCCTTAGTTCGATACAGGACATACAAAAGTACTCACCGGCAGATATGATCCGGTCACATCTAGATACGCAATTTAAAGGGTGTGGAGCCCTTGCGCATTCAGGTGCAGGTCATGGTGACCTTGCGACCGCAGTGCGAGAAGGCGCTCCTTATGGTTGAGGACATTCGATCCCACAGGTACAAAAATAGAATTCTGGCGGCATTGCCAAAGGCGGAGATCTCTCGCCTGGCAGCGCATCTTGCGCCATTGAACATGCCCAAAGGCAAGCCATTGATCAATCCTGACGAAGAGAGCACCTATGCCTATTTTCTGGAAACCGGGCTGGCCTCAGTCGTGATTGAAATGGCCAATGGCAACACCGTGGAGACAAGCGTAATTGGCAATGAAGGGCTCGTGGGAATTCCGGGTGTGCTGGGAACCAAGAGCTCGCCCACGCGGACCTTTATACAGATTCCGGGCGCAGGCTACAGAATTAAAACGGCGCGTCTGCAAGAAGAATTTGAGCGGTCCGGTGCGTTGCGGAAACTTATCAATCGTTATGTGCAGGCGCACCTGGTGCAGACAGCCCAGACCGCGGCTTGCAATCGCCTGCATGATATTGAGCAGCGGCTGGCGCGCTGGCTGCTGATCTGCCATGACCGCATGGAATCCAACACCTTCACCATTACCCATGAATTTTTAGGGCACATGCTGGGAACACCCCGTTCCACGGTGACCCTGGCCGCCGGCATTCTGCACAAAGCCGGGCTGCTGGATTACTCCCGCGGCAAAGTGGATATCCGTGACCGCGAAGGGCTGGAACTGGCCGCATGCGAGTGCTACCACACCATCCGCAAGGAATTTGACCGGCTGGGTATTTCTTCCAGCCCCCTCCCCCCCCCGTCTTCCGTCTGATACCGAACAGACCTCTCTGATTTTTCATGTTTAACCTTAACGGATAATTTTTGGCAATGTACCTTATCCGGGTGAGATAGTTTCCATGGCTGGACGGCCTTATGAGCGAATGGACCAGGAAGCAGCGGCAGTCACAATCGCAATTTACCATCCTGTATGTGGATGATGAGCCCTTGGTATTGTCCGCATGGGCTGAGTTGATTGAAACTGCGGGATATCGAGTATTGACGGCCAATGGCGGCAGAGACGCAATGCGCTTATTTCTGGCCGTCCAGGTACATCTGGTTATTCTCGACTATGCAATGCCGGGCATGACCGGCGCAGCCATCGCCGCGCAAATAAAGCAAATAGACGGCGACGTCCCTCTCATCCTGCATTCCGGCGGATCGTCCACAATTACCCAGGAAGAACTTTTACTTTTTAATTGCTTCATCCCCAAAAGCAATACGCTGAGCGTGCTGCTCAAAGCAATTCAGGAAGCGCTGCCAGCCAGCCTGGACTAGTTGCCATTTCATTCGGTTGAACGCAGTAGCGATCTCTCGCTTCGAGATAGAAAACTTATTCCATCCCTGCCCACTCAATTGCGTTGAAGAGCATTTGAAACGTGCCTTCCGTCTGTGCGCGATGCTGCACGCGGAAGCCGAACATTACGATCTTGCCTTTGCCACGCTGGAAGCTTACGGCAGCGGCCTTGCGCTCGAGCCGTTCAGCGCCGTGGGCATAGCCTGAGAGCAGCATGTCCTTGGCATCGTCTGGATACCATGCGATGACGGAGCGCTGCGTGTCAGGGTCAGGCGATGAGGTCTGGAAAGCCAGCGGCGAATCAACAAACGCGGCAATCTCCTTGGGCATGCCATAACCGACTGGATTTTGATTATCGACGTACACCCGCAGCAGAGAGCCAGGAATATTGAAATCAGCGGTGGACAACGGGCGTCCGCCAGCTCCGGACAGGGCATTGCGCACCGGCAGATTGAATTCTTCACCCATGACAACTTCAGAAGCGCGCGCCAGCGTAATGAGCGTGCCGCCCTTATCGACAAAGTCTTTCAACGCGCGAACACCATCTTTGCCGATGCCTCCTGTGTATTCAGGCGGCAACTCTTCTGAATAGCCTTCGCGACCAAAGCGACCATCAACGATCACTTCGCGCGAGGAGTCTGGAAGAATAATGGCGTCAAAAGAAGTATTCAAGTTTCCGGCGCGCATCTGCTTGTTCTCAATGTTCTTTACGTCAAAGCCATACTTCTCCAGAACGAACCGGGTCCAGCCTTCGTCCATGGAAGGGATGTAGGATTTG
>DASZMF010001029.1:0-4095 GCA_035552035.1 Candidatus Angelobacter sp. | reverse complement strand
CGCCTCCATTGTGTTTACCGGCTCTGTGCACCCGCTGGTCGGCCCATTTTCTACGTGGCTGTTCCTGGTCACGGCCATGGTTGCACTCTCATGGTCGCTGCATGATCAGGGCCGGCGCTGCCGCCTATGCCTGAGACGGCTGAGCAATGAGGCGTCTGTCGGCGTCCCCGGCTATCTGCTGCTGGATTGGTGGGGCACAGAGCTGGCCTGCTCAGACGGCCATGGCATGCTCCAAGTTCCTGAGATGAAATCCAGCTGGCAGGAATTCGACCAGTGGGTTCCACTCGACGAATCATGGAAGCCGCTCTTCGATCACGAAGAGCCCGTGCATACTCCCTGATTTACTGATTACCGACTTACTGATTAAAAGCTCTCGTCTGAAAATGCGCGGCCTAAAACTTTGTAGCTTAAAAGCTGCTGTTTAAGCCGCCATCATCGTCACTGGTCATGCCGGCAAAAGGATCATCATCCTCCGCCGCTGCGCTTGTCGGGTTCTGCTTGGTTGAGGCCTGGTCGCCTGCGGGTTTGTCTTTCTCTTGATCTTTCTTGTGCTGCTCGCGCATCTGCTTGAGCTGTTCTTTTTGCTCCGGCGTCAGCACGGCAAACATTTGCTGATGAGCGGTTTTGCGCAGGGCCAGCATTTTTTCTTTCTTCTGGTCTGCGGTCAGAGAGCTGTCCTGCCGGATCGCCATTCCCTGCCTCCGCATATCTTTGCCAATCTGCTGGAACTGCTCTTTTTGTGCGTCAGTAAGGTTGAGTTTCTGGGCGAGCATGCCCATGCGCTGGCCGCCAGCTCCCATGCGTCCGCGACGCTGTCCGGCGTTTGGTTGCGACCCACTTTGCGATTGGCTGCCCTGGCTCTGGTCTTGCGTCTGCTGCGCCTGGGCCGCCAGTGGCAACAGCGCTACCGATGTAAGTCCTGCAAGAAGAATACGATGAAAGAATTTAGGCATGATGTCCCCTTCGCCAGATATTAACCCGCTCGGACCAGGGAAGTTTCTGTCCTGAGCCCAAAGGTAACTTTTGTCTTTTTTTCGGGTTTGCTACCTTACATAGGAAGCGGGAGAATACTGGAATGAAGAAGCTGATGGCAGTAGCAGTCATAAGTCTTACGGCATTATTTCTTTTTGGGCAGGAACCGAGCCATGACCACGCGCAGTCATCGGCTGGGCAGAGCGAGTTGAATGCCACCACTGAAGCCATGGGCCACGGCCACCATGATCACCAACACATGGCCGGCCACATGCACATGAGCGATCTGCGGAAACCGCAGCCCGGCGACGCCGCCAAGGCCGAGCAGGTTGTGGAAGAGGCGCGTCCGGCGCTGGAGAAATATCGCGACTATAAAGTTGCGCTGGCTGAAGGCTTCAAGATTTTTCTGCCCAACGTCCCGCAGAGCATGTACCACTTTACCAACTACGAAAATGCGATTGGTGAAGCCTTCCGCTTTGATCCCAGCAAGCCAACGTCTCTCCTGTATGAAAAGCATGGTGACGATTACAAATTGATTGGCGCCATGTACACCGCGCCCGTCCGCTTCAGCGAGCAGCAACTCAACGAGCGAGTTCCTCTCAGCATGGCGCAATGGCACCAGCACGTGAACATGTGCAAGGCGCCGGGTGGTCACGAACGCGAAATGCTGGGAAAAAACTCGCAATTTGGCCTGAACGGTTCCATTACCACGGAAGCAGCCTGCGAAGCCGCCGGCGGCCAATTCCTGCCCCACGTCTTCGGCTGGATGGTCCACATGTATCCGTGGGAAAAGACGCCGGATGAAATATGGTCGGTCGAGCGGCAGTTGGATAAACCGGGATCAGAACACTCGCATCACGACCACGGCGATATGGCGGGGCATTAGTTTTTTCTGAAATCCCAAACGTAAGTGAGGGATACCTATAGTTGTGAGGATCTATAGGGCCGAGATAGTCTAAGTCTGACATGTGCCGCTACATTTTTGATTCGTGTTCATTCGCGTTGATTCGCGGCCCAAAAGAGTTTTGCGGCTATATGTATCCCTCGCTAAACGCTTCGGGACTTCGGAGAAAAAACATTTACGCGAATCTGATCTCAATCTCTTTCCCCGATTCACCCCTCACTGCTGGATGCCGCAACGCCGCCACCGCGAACTCAGCTCCTGCGTCAATCAGGGCAGGCTCCAGCTGGTAGCTTTCAGCTTCTACCGTGAGACGCGCTTTGACTCCAAAGTATTCTGGAAATTCGGCGTTCTCTCGCGCATCCGAGCAGACATACAACGACAACAAATCACAGAACCGTAAAACTTCAGTGAGCTGCTCAAGATCGGCAGCGCTGTGATCTTGCGTGGCTGCCAGCTTTTTCTGCCGCGCTGTTTCATGTTCCAGAAATCGGCTAACTTTCTGCCGATCGGCTGCAGGGTACTTGGCGAGGCCATGCTCAGCGATGCGCGCAAAGTGCCGGCTCACAACATAGCCACCGGCCGCGCCGGCAGATTCTGCGATCTCAATCGACTTCTCCCACGCAGCCACGAACTCACTGGCGCCGCAGTCAATAAATGATTTCGGATTACCTTGGCCTACGGCCCGGCTCTGCATAATCGCCTGCGCGTCAGGGACGCCCCAGCCTGCGTCGTGCAGGGCAATCGCCCGCAACACGGCGTCATCCAGTTTCGGAACTTGTGCGCCGGTCAGCGATGCGGCAAATTCACCGGCGAGCGCGGCGTGAGAGGGTTGTGTAATCATCCAGCAGTTTTTGTAGGCTTGCCGCTGTGTGCGCTCAATCACATTCCAGGCAGGCAGAAACTCACTGCTTGTGGGTGCGACGGGCTCCAATGGTCGCAGAATCATTAGCTGGGTCGCCGCTTGGCGATGCGCCGCGGCATTGCCACAGCCCTTGCCGGGCCGGTGCTGGAAGGCGGCTTCTTCATTCCATCCAGTAATTCTTTGAGCGCGGCGGCGTTGTTGCGCTCTTCATCTTTTGACGCATAGACCAACGTCACGTGGTCATGCTCATTCAACAGCCCATACAAAGCCTGCAGGTCGGCGGAGGCTTCTGGTGTGCTCAGCTCTTTGAAGTAGCGCTTTTTAAAAATGATCCAGTTGGCGCTGGAGTGAAACCATTGCCGCAACCCTTCAGACGGGGCCAGGTTTTTCAGCCAGTGGTCAATGCGGGCGTTTTCTTTCTTGATTCCGCGCGGCCACAGGCGATCAACCAGCACACGCTGGCCATCAGAAAGTGAGGGCTTCTCATAGGCGCGTTTTATCTCGACCGGCATGAATAATCGGCAGTGCGTCCCGGAGGGGTTTCAAAAACGCTTCGCTACAGACATAATAGTCACTTGAGGCGAATAGCGTCCATTTTTCTATTGATGATCGTGGCGGGCTTTCTGGCTGGCTGCGGCAAAGATCCGGCTCTTATGACGGATGCCGAATTGGGTCTGACCCCGCAGCAATCCAACGGGCGTAAGGTCTTTCGGATCTACTGCATCAACTGCCATCCCGCATATTCCTCCAGCGGGAACAAAGGGCCGGGATTGAAGAAAGTTCTTAAAAAACAATACCTGCCCAGCGGGCTTACCGCCACTGACGAACACGCGATGCAAAGCATCACACGCGGCCGCGGCATGATGCCCCGCTTCGGCGGCCAGCTGGATGACGAGGAATTGCAGGACTTGCTGGCGTATCTGCATACGCTGTAATCTGCCCAGAAAGCCGCGTTTTCCAAGGTCTATGGCTTGAGTGCTCATGAATCGCCCAGGCGGGCCCAGGCATCGTACAATAGAGATTCACGAAATATTCTGATGGCCAGCTCTCTAGAACTCGGCGACCTCGTCCAGATAGACTTGGCGCCCAAGCGTCCGCAGCGTAAGCCTGAGTGGCTGAAGGCCCGCGCGCCCATGGGAGACAATTATCACGAGCTCAAAAAGCTGGCGCGCACGCTGGACCTGCATACGGTTTGTGAGTCCGCGCAGTGCCCCAATATTGGCGAATGCTGGAGCCACAAGACCGCTACGTTCATGCTGCTGGGAAACTTGTGTACGCGGCGCTGCGGCTTTTGCGCTGTACCCAAAGGCAGGCCTGAACCGCTGGACCTGGACGAGCCGCGCCGTGTGGCTGAGGC
>DASZMF010001028.1:0-3561 GCA_035552035.1 Candidatus Angelobacter sp. | reverse complement strand
GCTACGCCCGTGAGTGCCGCGGTATTTGCTGCAGGATTGGTAATGGTGAAAGTAAGCGCAGAGGTTGCATTGAAGGCAATCGACGCCGGATTGAACGCTGCGGCAATTGACGGAGGCCCAAGCACGCTGGTGCTGGCTGAGGCTGTTCCGCCCGGTCCACCTTCAGTGGAAGTCACCGCGCCGGTCGTATTGTTTTTCGTTCCTACCGTTGTGCCAGTTACGTTGACGGCGAATGTGCAGGAGCTGCTTGCGGCAACTGTCCCACCGGAGAGGCTAACTGCGCCCGAGCCCGCAGTGGCTGTAATGGTTCCGCTACCGCAGGATCCCGTGAAGCCATTGGGGGTTGAAACCACCATGCCGGCTGGAAGCGTGTCAGTAAATGCAACGCCTGAAGCCGATATGGTGTTGTTGTTCTGGAGCGTGAAGCTGAGGCTGGTTGAGCCATTCAGCGGAATAGTTGCCGCACCGAATGCCTTGCCGATCGACGGCGGTCCAATGACCGTGAGGGAAGCGCTGGAAGTATTGCTCGTTCCTGCTTCAAAGGAAGTAAGGGTCACGGAATTATTTTTTACGCCTGCCAAGAATGCACCAACATTCACTGATACCGTGCAAGACGCATTGCTAGCCAGGGTTCCACCGGAAAAACTTACGACTTCTGCGCCAGCTATGGCTACTGGGACGCCGCCGCATGTATTGCTCAAGGCAGGCGTTGACGCCACAATCATGCCGGCTGGAAGACTGTCAGTAAATTCCAGGCCTGTAAGCGAAGTGCCGTTGATGGGATTGCTGATGTGGAACGTCAATGAAGTAGTTCCGCTCAACGGAATGGTTGCCGCACCAAAAGATTTTGTAATGGTTGGCGGGACAGCAACGCTAAGGTTTGCCGAAGCCGTGTTGCCCGTTCCACCATTCGTTGAAGTTACCGCGCCTGTGGTGTTGGTATAGCTGCCAGCCGTTGTACCGGTTACAGTCACGCTGAACAGGCACTGGCTGCCGGCTGCAATCGTTGCGCCCGTGAGCGCGATTCCAGTAGGAGCAGTTGTGGTGAGTGTTCCACCGCAAGGTGTTGCGGAAGCGCTGGCAACCGTCAAGCCTGTTGGCAGTGTGTCAGTAAAGGCGACACCGGACAGGGATACGGTGTTGTCCGTAGTATTGGTGATAGTAAACGTCAGTGAAGTAGTGCCGTTTACCGGAATGCCGGCAGGGTTGAAAGCCTTGGCAAGCAACGGAGGTGCGACCACCGTAAGGGTGGCAGAACCTGTTCCACCAGCGCCGCTTTCGTTTGATGTGATATTGCCGGTCGTATTGTTTTTCGTTCCTCCGATGGTACCAGTCACGTTCACTGCGAATGTGCAGGAAGTCCCGTTGACCAGGGTTGCACCAGAAAGGTTGAGTGAATTCGTTCCAGCAGCCGCCGTAATTGTTCCGCCACCGCAAGTCGTTGTTGTCAGTCCGTTGGGAGTGGAAATGACCAGGCCGGCCGGCAGGACATCACTGAAACCAATGCCGGTCAGCGTTCCTGAAGTGCCTGTATTCTGGACAGTAAAGCTCAATGAGGTTGATCCGCCAACCGGAATGCTGGCAGCGCCGAATGAAACGATAATCGCCGGCGGAATTACATCCGTTACTGTCACTACGGCTGAAGCCTGTGCCGTTGCGCCTTTCGTATCGGTTACAGTCAGCAGCACGGTCGTATTGCCATGCGGATATGGCCCGGCTGGGGTTTGCGTGATCGTTATAGCATCGCCATCAGGATCAGATGATCCATTATTGATATTGGCATTGGCGCTGCCGCCAGGAATTGGAGCAACTACGGTCACATTCTGCGCCACAGCTATGGGCACCTGGTTAATGTTGCAGTTCAGTTGGCAGGCCGGAAGCTGCAGGCTATAGCTGCTTCCAGTCGCGGTCCCCGGGACATCATTCACCACAATCGTATAGGCTGTGCCGGCAGTGGTGCTGATCCCAAAACTTTGCGGACTGCCGCTCCCTCCGGCATCGCCTGCATAATTGGTGGAGATAGTTGCCGGAATAAAGCCGCCTGCATAGGCCTCTTCAAAAATATTCGCTCCATTCGATGAAGTGAGCACAGGTGTTACGCAGGAAGCTTTGCAGGCGTTGAACGTGTAGGAATCAAATGTTCTGGTGCCTGTCGTAGCAGTGGTTCCAGGATACAGTTTTTGCGTACCGCACGCGCTAACCACTCCGTTGCGTGTGATGCGGTTGGTTTGCTGGCCGGTGGCGGTTGTTACGCCTAATGTGCCGGCAGGCAGAGTGCCAAGATTATTGGCCAACGTCACCAATCCGGTCTGGACGTTGAAGCTGGAAACCCTTTGCGGCCCGCCTGTGTAATTAACGGTAAGCGTAAAGTTGATATTCAGCGCACAATCAGCGTTGCTGGCAACCGTGAAGGTAAACGGCGTAGCGTTGGTTCCCGCCCCGCCGAGGGCTGTAAGATTCGGATAAGCGCTGGTGCCCGGCAATGTGATTGTAACGCCCGGCGTGGATGTTGTGAGAGTAGTTGTAATGCCGGTGGCGTCAACCACTCCAACATTTTTCAGCTGGACAGTAACTTTACCGCCTTCACCGGCTTCAATCACGCCATTGCCGTTACCTGGATTCTCAACTGCTGTCACCGTCCCTACAAGAGGATCGGCAGTTCCGGCAACACCCAGGGAATCGATTGCTTCAAACGCCATCACAATGCCGGCGCCTGAATCGCGATCATTTCCCGCCGTGCCAATGTCAATCGCAGTGCTGGTCAGGGCAGTACGCATTTCAGTTTGCGTTATGGCTGGCTTGGCCGATTTAATCAGCGCTGCCACGGATGCAGCATGTGGCGCAGCGGCGGAAGTACCGTAAAAAGGATTCAAACCAGAAGCGCCAGGCAGCGTGGTGGAAACGCCATCGGCGGCTGTGATGTCTGGCTTGCTGCGCACTGTGCCGCCATTCGAGGAGAAATTACCCGGCGTAATGGCTGATCCATCCGCGTTGAAAAAGATGCGTCGCGGCCCGTCTGAGGTGAACAGTTCAAAGCTGTTGCTCGTGCTGAAAGGATTAGGAAATGGTCCCGTTGGCGAACCTGGTCCAAATGGCGCGGCTGCAGGAGTTGCTGCTACCGAATAAATGCCAACACCTTGTGCCGCCGAATGGCCATGGGTCTGGCCGGGCGTGTTTGTGGTCAGCGTGCCGCGCAACGTATTGATGGCAAAAAATAAACTGGCCGCTGCTGTAGATTTGAAAACCACCAGCCGGTCTCCCGCGGCAAGTGCTGGCGGGGTTATTTGTTCAAGAGGGTTCTGTGGGCCATTCTGGATATTGGTGGATTGGGCCTTTATAACACCAGCGGAACTCACTAAGAACAAATCGTAATCATTGCTGGAACCGCCTAGCGGGACAGCCCAGGCCAGGTTGTAAACATTGCCAGTGGCAGTGACAATGTCGCCATTCACCGGGCTGCCAACGGTGCCAAAGTTATGAATGGTGCCAGTCTTGGTGCCGCCAGGGAAAAGGAAGGCCGGCGAGCCCGTGTCATTAAAGTCGCCTTCAAAATAGCCGGCG
>DASZMF010001027.1:0-2258 GCA_035552035.1 Candidatus Angelobacter sp. | reverse complement strand
TACTTTTTCGGAGCATTGCGGGGCGGTTCCTCCATCCTCTGGCAGCACTTTTTTTGGGCGTTCGGGCATCCGGAGGTATACATCCTGATACTACCTGCCTTTGGAATGATTTCGGAGGTGTTGCCGGTGTTCTCGCGAAAGCCGATTTTCGGTTACGGGTTTGTTGCAAGTTCCGGAGTGATCATTGCCCTGCTCAGCTTCAGCGTTTGGGCACACCATATGTTTGCTGTGGGGCTGGGGCATGCGGCAGAGGGGTTTTTCGCCGCGGCAAGCATGCTCATTGCCATTCCGACGGGAGTAAAAATCTTCAACTGGATTGCAACGATGTGGGGCGGGTCGCTCCGGTTCACCACCTCCATGCTTTTTGCCATCGCCTTCCTGATCAATTTCACGATCGGCGGACTCAGCGGCGTCACGTTCGCGGCCGTGCCGACTGACTGGCAAACGACGGATAGTTACTATCTCGTGGCTCATCTCCACTATGTCTTGATTGGCGGCACACTCTTCGGAACCTACGCCGGTCTCTACTATTGGTTCCCCAAAATGAGCGGACGAATGCTCTCGGAGCGCATTGGCAAATGGCATTTTTGGCTGGCGGTCATTTCCTTCAATCTCACTTTCTTCGTGCAACACTTTCTGGGGCTGATGGGTATGCCGCGGCGCGTCTATACTTACCCCGACCTGCCGTATTGGGGCACTTTGAACATGATTTCCACGATGGGAGCCGTGCTTTCGGGGGTCGCAGTGCTTGTCCTGCTCTGGAATATTTTGTGGAGCCTGTTTTATGGACAACGCGCCGGGGACAATCCCTGGAAAGCCTGGACCCTGGAATGGGCCACAACCTCGCCCCCGGCGGAACACAACTTTGAGCGCGTGCCTCCAGTGCGCAGCCGGCGACCGCTTTGGGACCTCGCGCATCCGGAAAAGCCGGACCCGCCCATTGCCGGCACACTCAACCAGGAAAGTCCCTTCCTGGAGAAAAATTTCGTTGGGATGTGGAGCTTCATCCTTTCAGAAGCCACTTTCTTTGTCTTCCTGATTTCGGCTTTTGTTTATTATGCAGTTTATGGAAAGACCAGGGATCCCCATGCGCTCTCCGGCCTCAACTTGTCGGCCGCGGCGGTATTCACTTTCTTCCTGCTGGCGAGTAGTTTCACGCTCTGGCGCGCAGAGCGAAACCTGGAGCACCGCAATCACCAAGGATTTTTCGTCTGGTTGACAGCCACCATCCTGCTGGGCCTGGTGTTCATCCTCGGTCAGGGCCGTGAGTATCTCGAGTTGCTGCATCGAGGCGTCACTCTCAACAGCAGTCTTTTTGCCAGTTCATTTTTTACGCTGACTGGCTTTCACGGACTGCATGTGTGCGTGGGCTTGATTGGTTTGTTGATTGTGCTGTGGCTCGGGTGGGCGGGTGAATATAAGACCGGCCGCCTGGAGGCGGTGCGGACCCTGGGGCTTTACTGGCACTTTGTGGATGTGGTTTGGATATTTGTCTTCACGACCGTTTATGTGGTGGGGCCCCGCTTATGACAACAAAACACTTTCTACTTTCAGGGTGGGATTGGAATCCCGGAGTGGCGGCGTTATGCGTTCTGGCTTTAGCCGGCTACTTCGCAATCTTCGGTTCCCTGCGCCGTCCAAGAGCCTGGCTGTTTCTGCTGGGATTGATCCTGTTCGCGGCGACAATGATTTCTCCGCTGGGCACGCTGGCCAGGGGCTATCTTTTCAGCGCCCACATGACGCAACATCTGCTGCTGCTTTTAATTGTGCCGGCGCTGTTGGTGCTTGGGCTGCCAAGGCAGGATGCAAACCATCTCTGGCAGGAAGTAAGGATTGGAGAAGGCATGCTCGCGGCGAAGCAGGTTGCATTATCCTGGGTCGCGGGAGTCGGGACCATGTGGTTCTGGCATGTGCCGGCCCTGTGCAACGCCGCCGTTGGCAACCTATGGGTTCAACGACTGCAAACCGTTTCCTTACTCGCAATGGGCATGCTTTTCTGGTGGCCGGTGATTGGCCCGAGAAAGTCACGCTTATTGGGACCGCTGGCGGGAGTGGCCTATCTGTCCACGGCCTGCATGGCTTGCACGCTTCTTGGGATCTTCATCACCTTTTCGCCGGTGGAAATCTGCTCGGTGTATCATCATCCAGTGGATCGGCTGGGGATACTGCCGCTTATTCGCCAGGGTTGGGGCCTGACGCCCGCAGTGGATCAACAGGTGGGCGGCTTGCTCATGTGGGTACCTGCTTGCCTTATCTAT
>DASZMF010001026.1:0-3541 GCA_035552035.1 Candidatus Angelobacter sp. | reverse complement strand
AAAACTGGCAAGAATTATGTGAGCTACCATCTGCTGCCGCTCTATTACAATCCTAATCTGAATAAGCAAGTACCTGCGGAATTAAAAAAGCGTAAACAGGGCATGGCGTGTTTCAATTTCGTTTCAGTCGATGAGGCCCGCTTTGCCGAACTCCGCAAACTCACTGCGCTTGGTTTGAAAATGTTCAGCACCGCGGAATTCCGCCAGCGTCTTGAAAAGATGCAATGAGCCATTTCATTTATGGAAATTACCAATCCTCGCGAATTTCCCGCTCTCTGGGACAACGATTACTGGGAGAAGGTCCGCCAGCGCACGCTGAAAGTCATCGCCTGCATTCCGGCGGACAAATATGATTGGCGCTATGCTGAAGGCAAATTCAGCTTTGCCGATATCATCCGCCACCTGGCTACGATTGAACGCTACATGTATGCGGAAACCGTGCAGCTCAAGCCCAGCCGCTATCCCGGCCATGGCGCGGAAGTAATAAATGCCCCTACAGTAGCAACGCTTTCTGAAGCAAAAATCCCGCAGCGGGCAGGTAGCCCAGAGAACGTTCTGGCATTCTTCAATCAACTGCATCAGGAGTCGGTGGCCATTTTCAGTCAGCTCACGTCGGAAGACCTGCAGAAAAAATGTCTGACGCCCGGCGGTGTTTCCATCACGGTATGGAAATGGCTGCGGGCCATGGTGGAGCATGAGGTCCATCATCGGGCGCAGATTTATATTTATCTGGGCTTGCTGGGAATTGCCACGCCACCAATCTATGGGCTCACTTCAGAAGAGGTAAAAGCAAGAAGCCAATAAGGTATCATCCATCATCACCCAAAGCGACGCTGCGGTCTGGCGCGCAGCCAACATGCCGGTAGCCTATCTCAAACTTGAATTGCGCATTGAAGGTGCGCATTCGCTCAAGGACAAGCGCCAGGTCGTCCGCAGCCTTAAGGACCGACTGGGAAATTCTTTCAATATCGCCATTGCTGAGATTGAGGTCACCGATCTCTGGCAGCGGGCCACGCTCGGCGTCGTCAGCATCTCAGATTCGCGCGACTATCTGGAAGGACTCATGCGCAACGTGGAAGACGCTTGCACGCGGCAGGCCAATAATCTGGGAGCTGAGGTGGTGGATTCATTGGTCGACTACCTGGAGAGCGAGTCGTTCGGCGATCCTGAAGAATGAAAGTAAGAATTGCCAAAATCGCCGGTATTGCCAAAATTGTCAATTGAAAACCGGTTTTGCCCGCATCTGAATAACCCTGAATTATCCTAAAGATGTTTGAGATTGAGCTCAATGCCTTTTCCATCTGCTATTCAAGGGGTTAGCTTTTCAATCGACACTTTTGGCAACGGCGATTTTGGCAATCCGCCATTCCGCTTCCTTCTCTGCAATCTATCTGCTATTCTCATAAGTTTTTCGTAGGATGTAAAAACCATGCCGGAGCAACGGGGCAGACAGTACCATCGGGAGCGGGTAGGCGAGTCGCTCAAGGAAGAAATCGGCGTCATGATTGAAGGTGAGCTGGGCGATCCGCGCATTGGGCTTTGCCATGTCACGGAGATCATTATCGCGCCAGACAACAAAAGCGCGCGCGTTTACATTGACGTAACGGGCGACGAGGTCGAGTCAGAGGAGACCATTACGGCCATCAACGCGGCCAAAGGATACATCAAGCGTGAGTTGCTGCTGCGCCTGGGTGTGCGCCACATACCGGAGCTGCACTTCGCGCTCGATAAATCACGGGAGTACGGATCCAGGATTGACGATCTTCTGGGCAGAATCAAGAAACGTACTTCGAAGACGAAAAGAAATGCCGGCGAAAAAAATAAAGAGTAAGAAACAGGAATAATAAACCAGAGGCCATGGACCAGCTCGCAGAGGTCTTACAGGAAATTGAAAAGCGCCAGCGCTTTCTGGTGACAGCGCACGCGCGTCCGGATGGCGACGCCGTGGGCTCCACGCTGGCCCTGGCCCAGATCCTGCGCAAGATGGGCAAAAGCGCTGACGTGGTCCTGCGCGATAGTGTGCCCGTGATTTATAAGCCGCTGCCGCAATCAGAGACCATTATTCATTCTTCGCGTGGCCAGGGCGACTATGATGCCGCCATTATTCTGGAGTGTGACAGCATTCAACGCACACGGCTGGAGGGGCTGGAAGGCCAGTTTCTGATCAATATTGATCACCATGTCAGCGCCAAGCCATTTGCCAATATCAATTGGATAGACTCCACGGCTGTCGCCACGGCGGAATTGATTTTCCGGCTGGCCCGCGCGGCGCAGGTAAAACTCACGCCAGAGATTGCCACCTGTCTTTACACGGGACTTCTGACTGACACCGGAGCGTTTTGTTATTCGCCCACCAATGCGTGCACGTTTGAGCTGGCTAAATTTCTGGTGGAGCACGGAGCAGATCCCGGGCAGATTGCGCAGAACGTTTACTTTGCCAGCCCGATCTCCAAGATGCGTCTGCTGGGCGCGGCGCTGGCTCGGTTGGAACGTGAAGGCGCGATCACATGGATGTCAGTCACGCGGCAGGATATGGAACGCTTTGGCGCGCTCGACGAAGATTGCGAAGGCCTGGTCAACTATGCGCTAGGCATCGCCGGAGTTGAAGTGGCGTTGTTCTTTCGTGAAGTAGCCAAAGAGCGCGTGCGCGTGAGCCTGCGCAGCAAGGGCGCGATAAATGTGGCTGCCATCGCGGAGAAATTCGGCGGCGGCGGACACGAGTGTGCCGGCGGCTTTGCCACGGAAGGTCCCATGGAAAAGGCCGCAGAGCGCGTGCTCAGCGAATTGCGCCGTCATCTGCCTGGCCAATCGTCTGATTAATTCCCCAACAAAATTGACGCGATTGCATACAATCAAATCGTTCGTCTCCGGCTTATGGCCGATGCCTTCTCATGAATGATCGCAACAAATTGCTGGCGGTACAGCTTGTAGTGGTTTTTGGCGTGTGCGGCTTTTTCTTCTTCTTTGGGCTCGGCGCATTCGGCTTGCTCGGCGCGGACGAACCGCGCTACGCCCAGATTGCCCGCGAAATGCTGGCGCGCCATGACTGGATTGTCCCCACGCTGAACGGCGCTCCATGGCTGGAAAAGCCGGTGCTGCTCTATTGGAAAATGATGAGCAGTTACAGCCTCTTTGGCGTCAGCGATTGGGCGGCGCGCGTTCCGGCAGCCGTGAATGCCACGCTGGTGGTGCTGGGAATTTTCTTTTTCATGCGACGTTTCCGCTTTGCCAGCGAACTGGATGCCGCCATGATCGCCGCATCTTCCGCGGGGATGATTGGTTTTGGCCGCGGCGCTTCTACTGACATGCTGGTGTCTGCCCCGTTTGCTCTGGCCATGCTGTGCTGGTGGACCTGGCACCAGACCAGCAAAAAACTTTGGCTGCTTTTGTTTTATGCGCTGCTGGCCTGCGGCGCGCTGGCTAAAGGGCCGGTAGCTCCGGCACTGGCGGTACTGGTTGTGGGCGCGTATGCGGCGCTGCGCCGCGATGGCAAGATTTTTGCCCGCAGTCTCTCCGCGCCGGGCTTTGTTTTATTTTTTGT
>DASZMF010001025.1:0-2875 GCA_035552035.1 Candidatus Angelobacter sp. | reverse complement strand
CAGATCAGGATGCGATTCATGCGGCTTGTTTCCGTCGACAGTGACGTTCAAGGCCAGCACTGCTTTGTCTCTCGACACTAGCTTGTATGTGCCCCGAACTTCGTAAGTATTCCCGACCGTCAGCTTGTCAGACGGGCCGCGAACTTCCAGTACCTGTATGTTGTCGCCACTTCCATCCAGATTTACAACATGCGAAAAATCAGTGGATGAATCCTGCCGTGCGGTAGCATATCCTGCGAAACCGCTAAGAGCGATAGCCCCACTCATCAAACAAACAGCCAGTACAGCAATTTTCTTGAATACCAACTTAGCCATGAGTCCAATCTCCTATTGCTTATTTTCAATTCAATTTTCTATTGGCCCGGATACAAGATTGCATTTCCAAAGTTACGGCCCGCAAAACTCGAGCCGCCCTCGACTGGATAAAAACTAACGTGTGGCTGGCCGTGGACCATGTAGAACTGAAGAGTGAAGCTGCCTTCGCCCTTTTCTACAATTATTTTTTGCCCTGAAAGCGGCGGATGCGATTCGTTTGCCGCTGCGGTGTGCGCTTCGCTTGCGTGGAACCTTTCCGTGGTAACACCCACACTGAGGACTGCCTTGTCATGAGAAATCAGCTTGTAGGTACCTCTCACTTCGTAGATGTTTCCCACAGCCAACGTGTCGGACGGACCACGCACTTCCTGGATCGTGATGTTGTCGCCGGTGCGTTCCAGATTCACTACGTGAGAAAAGTCATTGGAATTGGAATCCTGCCGGACAGCTCCCGCGAAGCAGCTAAGAGCAATCACGCTGCCTAAAAAGCACACGGCAATGGCAGCAACTTTTTTTGCGGTCAATTGAGTCATCTTGCATCTCCTGGAATGAAGTAAGCCGGCAATTCTGTTTTCAAGACTTGCCGATTGGATGAGCGCCGGGACAAACCATCGGCTGGGCTGAGGTGATAGTGATTCGGCGACGGTGAGCAGCGTCTGCGCGTAATCTTTGGCCGGCGCAATTCGCAGCACAAAGTTGTCACAAAGTTCTTCCCGCACATGATCCAGCCTGCGGCTGGCAAAATAGATCAATGGATGAAACCAGAAAAGGACGAGCAGCCCGCGCTGATATAAAGCCACGAGCGCATCGCGGCGACGCGCATGCGCGCATTCATGCACTAAAATTTGCAAAAGCTGTTGATCATCCATCTGGCCCAGCAATGGAGACGGAAGCAAAATGATGGGCCGCAAATAACCGAGGGCCATGGGAACTGCGGCGCGGTCCGAGATAAATACTTGCGGAAGGTCAGGACCAAAGAGGTTCAAGAGCTGCGGCCGCACGGCTGCGATCTTCTCTACGGAGATTGGCTGAGCGCTGCGCTTCATCCGCCGCATTGCGAGCAATCCACGAACAATCCCAAGCAAACCAAACAACACGCCGCCCAGCCACAAAGCCATGACGATTCCGCCAGGCGGCAGATGATGAGTTGTTTTGAACTGGCCGCCGGATGGTAGAGCAGATACGCCAGGATTCCCAAACAAGATATTCAAGGGCCGCGCAGAGTGCTGGACCACAAGGGGCATTGGAATGGCAGCCAGTTTTATCGGAGCAGCTATCAGTGGGCAGAGTCCGATGGCAATCAATGTCCATAAAAGTGCCGCATATCGCGCCGCGGACGATTGGCGGACGGTTCGCTGCACCGCTAAACTCGCGATCAGCAGAATGGTTACCTGCACTGCCACATTCAGTGCCAGCGGTAATTGGGCATTCAGAGTGTTGAGCCAGGCGTTCATTGCTTGCTCTCCTGCATGCCATCAATCAGTTCGCGAATGCGCTGCGCTTCCGCCGGAGAGATGCGCCTGGATTCCATGAGCGCCATGACCAGGCCGCTGGGTGAGCCGCCAAAAGCGCCATCGAGCAACTGGCCGAGCATTCCACGTAAAGTGGATTTTTGCGGCCGCGCAGCGCGGAAATAAAAAGCATTGCCTTGCGCTCGTGCCTGCAGCCAGCCTTTATCGGCCAGGCGTTTCAACGTTGTCTGGACTGTATTGCGGGCAATGGTCCGCGCTGCAGGTCGATTGGCGCTAAGCATTTGCCATACCTGCGCAACGCCGAGCTCACCATGCTCCCAGAAAAGGTTCATGATCTCCAGCTGGGCTGGAGTAAGTTTTGATTCTGTTCGCGCCATGTTTGTTCACCTACGACTGTAGGCAAATATACCTACAATCGTAGGCACTGTCAAGCGCAAAAAAATCAATTCTGACTCCACCTCATGTTGCGCATCCAGCAGCACCGACACGGAGGTATGGGACACAAAAAAGACCAAACAAATACACTTCCCCGCGCAGAACTTGTACTGCACAATGGCTGCGCCCGAAAGAGGTGCGCGTTGATGAAGAAGATGATGTATCTGTGTCTATGCCTGTGGATGGCGACTCTCGCCTTTGGCCAGGAAAAAAAAGGAGCGCCCGCCGGCACGGCTTCAGCAGCGGCGAAGATCTGCGACGAACCATTTGCTGTCAGCGAGGCGGCGGATGGCTGGCCGGAAGGGCCTGTGAACATTCTTTTCCATCACGAAAATAGCAAAGCAGCGTGGGCGCATAATCCGGCGATACGTGTTGCTGGACTGGAGTCCGCCACACCCGCCGCGGCGCGCACCATTGTTTGCGTTGAAGAGTCACGGCGGGAAGTGGGCCGCTATGACTCCGGAGAGCCAGGGTATGCGCCAAGCTGGAGTGTGATTCTGGTGCGTCCCTCAGACCGGCGCGTGTATTTCATGCGCACCGGTTTTGCTGGAGAGATGCCCCCCGGCGTTAAGTACAACGCCGGCGCGGGCGTGGGCAAGCCACCCACCGAAATCTTTGTACGCTGGCTGCGGCTGTTACTGGACCAGAAGGTG
>DASZMF010001024.1:0-7271 GCA_035552035.1 Candidatus Angelobacter sp. | reverse complement strand
GGACGCGCACCCAACTTCATGGCGATGAATGACACGCCGGTGCCTGATTTTGACGAATATTTTTATGCCCGCAAAGCCAGCGGCTACGGCGTTTCCACTGAGGCGCGCGAGCCGTTGCTGCCGATCGAAGCAGCGCGCGGTTGCTGGTGGGGTGCAAAAAATCATTGTACCTTTTGCGGTCTGAACCGTTCCGGCATGGAATTCCGCGCCAAGGATGCAGACAAAGTCATTGAGCAACTAAGCCTGCTTTCACGCCGATATGGCCAATTCCAATTCAACGCCATCGATAACATCATGGCCCCGGAATACGCAGAAAAACTTTTTGGCAAACTGGCCGCAGCCAATAGTGACATCAAGATCCACTATGAGATCAGGCCCAATTTTTCGCGCTCACAACTGGCGCGTATGCGCAAAGGTGGCTTGTACTCCGTGCAGCCGGGCGTGGAAAGTTTTTCCACCAACATTCTTAAAATCATGCGCAAGCTTTCCACAGGCATGAGGAATGTAGAGCTGATTAAGTGGTGCACTTATTACGGCATCAATAATCTGTATAACATTCTGTGCCAGTTTGCCGGTGAAACGGTGGAAGACTACGCCACGCAATCCGAGGTGGTCTCTAAAATTCCGCATTTTCAGCCGCCCTATGCCATTGTGAAAGCACGGGCGGACCGCGGCTCGCCCATGTATTCAGAGTCGGCATCGCAATCGATTTCCGAGCTGGTGCCGGCGAATTGCTACAACTACATTCTGCCCAAAGGCAAATTCAATTTGCCGCGAATTTCCTATTACTTTGAGCACAAGACGGCGAACACGGTGGACGACTCTGTCTACGAGGCGCTTTTTGAGCGGGTAGGAGAATGGCAGGCCCGCTGGAAACAGGAGCGCCGCCCGTTTTTGCGGTACCAGAAATCCTGGTCGGCCATCCGTATTTCTGACGGGCGGAAGGAAAAAGTCCGTGCCTATACCGTAACGGACGAACCTGCCGCGCTCTATGAATATTGTGCCGACGCGCGCACGCCCCGTGATATTGCTGCCCGGTTCGGCAATGAATCCTGGATTAAAGAAGCGCTGGAAGAATTTGTAAAAAGAGATTTGATGCTGCATCTGGACGGCCGCTACCTGAGTCTGGCCTTGCCGGAAAACCAGAATTTTGATCTTGCGAACACGCCTGACTACCATCCGGTAGAGATGGAAGCGGAACGTATTAGCAAGCAGGTACAGATTCCGATTACGTAAGTGAACGTGCAAGACAGAAAAAAGAAAGAGAACGACTGTGCGACGGGACCTGAGTTCGATACTGTCATCGCTGCCGGAATCCTTCCAGCAGGAAAGGAGAGAACTGCTCTCCTTATTGCTGCAGGATGGAATTCTGCATCGCACGCCGGAGCGGCCCATTGTTTCGCGCGACGGTGTTACCGCGCGCTGGATGCTGAATTCACTGGGCGTCACTCTCAGCTCGCGCGGCGCTGAACTTGCCGGCCGCTGCCTTCTGCAATTGCTCAAGAATTTTGATGGCCGCCAACTCGCTGCCTTCGGCTTGATCGGCGTTCCCGTGCTGCAATCCTGCATTCTCCAATCAGCGGGAAAGTATCACGGTTTGCTGGTGCGCAAAGAGGCCAAGCCTTACGGCTCAAGGCGCATCATTGAAGGAGCGATTGACCTCAACGAACCGGTCATCCTGGTGGATGATTCTATTTCTTCAGGAACTACATTTACTGAAGCACTCGAACGGCTTGAATCTGCCGGGCTTCGCGTCGAAGGTATTGTTTGCCTGGTGCGTTTCGGCTGGCTGAGCGGCTATTCATCCATTCAAGAGCGAGGCTATCACGTGGAGGCGCTCTTTGATATTCATGATGACCTCATGGCCAGCATGGAAGGTGAAGTCAAGCCGATAGCGAATCCCAGCAAGGTACTTCCCCGGTTTGAATGGAGTGCGGAGCGTGCGCCTGAAGGGCTGCATCCTACTGAGTTGGCGCGCATTGTTCTGAATGAGTATCTGAGCACAGGCAAATTATTGCGTCCTGCAGCACGGCTTGACCGCGACTATGATTCATCTGGCGGAGCATGGGTGAGCCTGCGCTCCAAATCAAATATTCATCTGCGTTATGCCCGCGATGGATTCTGGCATCTTCCGGATGAACTTCATTCTGATCAACATCGCTCTTCTGTAGCAAAAGATATCGCCCATGCTGCCCTGCTTACTGCCCAGCTTCTCCCCAAAGGCAAAGCAGCTTTGGACCAGCTTGCCTCCAGCCATATTGCCGTTACTTTGTTTTCCGCGCTGGAGGAATGCCCGCTAAGCCAGCTGGATAATGATCGCTATGGCATTGTGGTTCGGAGCCGTGAACGCATCTCGTTAATGGGTGGTGCGTTGCCGCGTATGCCGGGGATCGGCAATGAATTTCAGCAGTTGCAGCATGCGCGGATAAGAAACGGAAAACTGCTGGCCATTGAGCCTTACACGATTTATCGGCATGGCGTAACCAAGCTGGTAGAGCCTGGTGTGCAGTGGCAGCTTACAGGCACGCCCAAACCGGCCGAAGTAAATCCCTGCGAAGACCAGAAAACATGCAGTGCGATTGCGGAGCGAGCAAGAGATATTGCCCTGGCTCATTTGCTCAAGCGTCCGGAAATAACGGCTCCATTGCCAGACAATGCATTGCCGCAAGACGTGCACTCTATTTTTGTCACGATATATATCTGGGGCCAGCTGCAAGGCTGCATGGGCAATGCCATAGCCAGTCTGGATAAGGATCTTCGCGCACTTGTGCTGGCTGCGCTGGCCGATGAACGCTTTAACAAGGTGGAAGCTTCAGTTCCTGGAGCCATTGCTGTAAGCGTTTCACTGTTGTCGAATGCTATTACGCTGGGTGAGTTTCTGCCGGACGAAGTGGTGCGCCGCTGCATCCATGGCAAACAGGCATTGCAGGTTTATCAAAAAGAGCGGCAGGGAATTTTGCTTCCATTTCTGGCAGCTATGCATGACCTGAGTCCAGTGAATTATGCGCTTGAAGTGATTGACAAGGCCGGCATCACGCGCCCGCCGTATCAGTGGCAGCGTTTTGACTGCTCTACATGGCTGGCCGATGACAATGGAACCGGCTTGATGGAAGGTGCATTTAAGCGTGGGGACCAAGATTCAACACCGCAAAAGCCAGCGCCAGCAGGGTCAGAAGACATGCTGTCCAACCTGGCTGATTTATTTTCCAGCTACATGATCAAGCACCAGAAGGCGGACGGATCTTTCTACGAAAGCTACGAGCCATTCCGAAACCGCCTGCATGAAGGCTTGATCCCGCCACGCGCCGCACATGGGGCATGGGTTGTGGCGCGCGCCGCAAATGTTCTGGAAAAACTTGAGCTCAGGCAAGCTGCTGATAAAGCTGTGGATTTTCTTTTGAAGAACATGCGCGTTGGCGAGTTTGGCACATGGCTGGAATTCAGCGGGCACACACCCTCGGTTTCTGAGATTGCGTTTCTTGTGCTGGCGTTGTGTGAGTTCCCCAAAGGAAATTATCGCCGCAAGCTGGTGCGCTCACTGGCAGAAACGCTCTGGGCCAGCATTGACCGGCATGGCCGGATTGCGACGCATCGCAAC
The DNA here is from genome assembly GCA_035552035.1 of Candidatus Angelobacter sp. Classification (GTDB taxonomy): domain Bacteria; phylum Acidobacteriota; class Terriglobia; order Terriglobales; family Acidobacteriaceae; genus Angelobacter. Next base: position 3,673 of record DASZMF010001024.1, on the reverse strand, counting down.
ACAAAAGAAGTTTCTGAAGTCCATCAGGACTACGCTCCCGGACAGGTATTGCTGGCGCTGGCCGCTGCTGCTGCATCTGGATTAACTGAGATCAATCAATTCAGCCTAAACAGCTCGTTTCGTTACTATCGCCACCGCTTCCGTTACAACCGGGATTTCGGCCAGGTTTCATGGTTGATGCAGGCTTTCAGCCGCTGGTGGCAGATCCAGCCTGATCCTGAATTTGCCAATCTGGTTTTTGAGATTGGGGATTGGGTCCTGGAATTTCAGAGTGAAAAAGACGGCAGCTTCCTGACCGGGCACCAATCAGATACCCCGGGGTTTACCAGCGCTGTCTATCTGGAAGGTCTTGGAGCAGCCGCTGGAATTTCCAAAGATGCCAAATACCGTGCAGCCTGCATGCGTGGCATGCAATTTCTCAACCGCCTCACCATCCAGCCTGGTCATGCACCGGTGCTGCCGAACAGCGACCTGGCAATTGGTGGTCTTCGCCAAAGTTTGTACACCAGTTTTGTCCGTCTGGATTTTGTTCAACACGCGCTTTCTTCTGTGCTTGAGCAGTATGCGCTTTCTTCCGCCAGGGATTCCCTGGCGCTTACACCCATGGAATCTGCCGCCGCGGCGGTACTTTAAGGAGAACTTTGTATGAGCAATAAAGAGAACTCTCAGCGTCCACAGGCCGCTCCGGAAGTAGTAAAAGATACGACTTCACAACCAACAGTAAAATCGGCCGAAGCAAAGAGCAACGGCGGGAATTTTTCTCAGCGCGAAGCCCCGCGTACTCCGGCAGCCCGGCCCATTGCTGAAGTCAGTCCAGACGTAACCTTTGCCGATGGCGGACGCGCTAAACAAGATGGCGGATCCAGGCCAATCGCCCGCCCGATTGCTGAAGTCAGTCCTGACATAAGTGCGTTTGCCGATGGCGAGCGCGCCAATCATGAAGGCGGATCCAAGCCAATCGCCCGTCCGATCGCTGAAGTCAGTCCTGACATAAGTGCGTTTGCCAATGGCGAGCGTTCGAACAATAAAGGTAAATCCACGCCATTGCCATCGCCCCGTCCGATTGCTGAAATTAGTCCTGATATAAATGCGTTTGCTGATGGTGAGCGCAAACACAATACTCTGCCCACTCTCACAGCGCGCCCAATTGTGGAAGTGGCGGCGGAGGTGCAAGTCTCGGCTTTTGCCGACGGCGAGCGTAAATACAACACTCTGCCCACTCCCACAGCTCGTCCGATTGTGGAAGTGTCAGCAGAAGTGCAAGTCTCGGCCTTTGCGGGTGGAGCACTTGAAGAAGAAGAAGAGATCCTTCTCATTGGCAGAAAAAAGTAGCCAGTCAATCTATATAAGGTGGGACCTGGGCAGTTTTTGAAATGCCTGGGTTCCACAGATATCCAAGGTCCTCTTTTATGTCCAAGCGAGTATTGCTTCTGGTAATGCCGTTTCTCACTCTGCGGCGTCCGCACCTGGGTGTTGGATTGCTCAAGGCGGGGCTTAATCGCGCCGGTCTGGAATGTGATGTCCGGTACTATAACTTTCGCTTTGCCGATGTGATAGGCGCGGCAGCGTATGAGCGCATTGCTGAGGATTCACCCGCGCATCACCTGCCTGGAGAATTTGTTTTTACCCCCGCCGTGTTTGATGAAGTGCGTCCCTTCAGTGATTTCAGACGCATAGCTGACAGCTCCGTGAAGCCTTATGGCGAAACATTCCTGAAGCAGATTGAGCATGCCCGCAATTTGAGCCCGGCCTTTATCCATGAATGCGCCAGCGAGCTTGACCTTGACCAATATGACATTGTTGGACTCACTTCAACCTTTCAGCAGAACCTGGCCTCCCTGGCCATGGCCAAGGAAATCAAGCGGCGCGCACCGCATGTAATTACCGTTTTTGGCGGCGCCAATTTTGAAGGTGTAATGGGCGTGGAGCTTCATCGGCAATTTCCGTTTGTGGATGTGGTGTGCTCCGGTGAAGCAGACAATCTTTTTCCTGAACTGGTGCGCCGGTTGCGCAATCACGAACCGGTGCATGAAATTGGCGGAGTTACCTGCCGGCTGGGCGGCGAAACTGTGACCGGATCAACACCGCAAACATTTATTACCAATCTGAATGATCTTCCCTATCCTGACCACACGGATTACTTTCACGATTTCAATGCTTCGCAGAGCCGGTCATTGGTCCAGCCTGAGATCACCATGGAAACATCGCGTGGTTGCTGGTGGGGGCAGAAGCACCATTGCACATTCTGCGGCCTGAATGGCCTGAGCATGACGTACCGCAGCAAGACTCCGGAGCGGGCTTACCGTGAAATCAAGCATCTGCTGGCTGCCTACCGAGGCTTTGATATTTTCAATACTGACAACATAGTTGATCTTCGTTACTTCTCTGAACTGTTCCCGCGTCTTCATTCTGAAGGCGTGAAGGTCCAGCTTTTCTATGAGACCAAGGCGAACCTGAAAAAATCACAACTCTTTATGCTCAAGAAACTCGGCAGCAATTCATTTCAGCCAGGGATTGAGAGCCTGAACTCCCACGTGCTTACCTTGATGGATAAAGGTGTGCGCGGCATTCAAAATGTCCAGTTGCTGCGCTGGTCCAAGGAGATGGAGTTTGATGTTTCCTGGAACATTATCTGCGGTTTCCCACAGGAAACTCCCGAAGATTATCGGCAGATTACGCGCTGGGTTCGGGCCATTACGCACTTGCAGCCTCCGCTGGTAGTTACGCGGTTTCGCCTGGACCGGTTCAGCCCCATGTTTAAAGATCCAGCAAAATACGGAATCATCAATGTGCGCTCCTATCCGGGACATAAAATCTGCTATCCCTTCCCAGAGGAATCGTTGCAGCGCCTTGCCTACCATTTAGACTGCGATCCTCCGATCACGCAAGAAACTCTACATGAGATTAAGGCCATGTGGAAAGCGGTGGATGAATGGAGAAGCGTCCATGAACAAAGCACGCTAACAGCGGAGATTACGCCGTCTTCATTAACGCTGCAGGATCGCCGAGCCGGCTACCCAGCCGCTGACTATACCTATGAAGGCCTGGCGCGCGATCTTTATCTGGCGCTGGATGGCGTGCATTCGGATTCTTTCCTGATGGATTTCATCACGGCAAAGCACCCTGGCGCCGGATACTCCGTGGCGGACATAAAAGCTGTTCTGGATGAATTCGTGGAACATGATCTGGTGCTGCGTGAAGAAAATCTTTACTTTGCCCTGGCCATTCTGCCACGGGACCAAATGAATGACGACGCCCCGGAAGAACTTGGAACAGCGGTAGAGCGGCTGCAGGAAGTGTCGAGTACCCAAAATTAGCGTATAGACACCAAATAGTTTTCCGCGTTCACCAAACCCAAAGGGCCTAAGAACTCGCACCTTGTGGTTCAGCATTAACGGACTCGCACTAGAAGTGAGGTCCGCTATCCACATCTTGTCTCAGGAGCGGCGGAGCGCGCGACCACCTGCACAAACGTCATGAAACTTGCCTGTTTTCAGTAATTTGGAATGGTGGAGCTAGTCGGGATCGGAGCGTCCACATGCTCTGAAAACAGGCAAGTTATTGAATTTGCGTCGATCGAACAATGTCGAGAATGCCTAGAATAGCTACACTCCCAAATTCATTGTACGTTTATTGTACGGTGAATTTGTGCAAAAGCAATCGTTCGTTTGAC
>DASZMF010001023.1:0-3547 GCA_035552035.1 Candidatus Angelobacter sp. | reverse complement strand
CGTCCGGCTGGCGTTGCGCAACCTGAGCGAGAAAAATCTCGCTGGATTAGCGCGCGGCGCCGATGGCCGCGTGGCCAAGTATGAACATCACATGCAGGAGGTGTTCAACTTTACCCGGCGTGAGACGGCCATCATCTGCGTGCTGCTGCTGCGCGGCCCGCAAACCCCCGGCGAGTTGCGCGGACGCGGTGAGCGCATGCATCCCTTTGAAGACCTGGAAGATGTTCACACCGGCCTGCAGCAGCTCATGCGCCGCGAGCCGCCGCTGGCCAAGGCCCTGGGACGCCGCCCCGGAACAAAAGAAATCCGCTACGCGCATCTGCTCTCTGGCGACGTGGAAGCCTGGGAGCCACCGGACGCCTACGCCAATGTCGGCAACAGTGACAGTTCGGCTGACTCCGAGCGCATCTCTCAATTAGAAGAGCAGGTGGCTGCTCTTCGGCAGGAAGTCGCTGAGTTGAAGCAGCTGGTTGCTGGATTCAAAAACCAGTCTGAACAAACTCACCATTGATTTGCGCTCATGAACACTGATCAGGAAATTCAAGAATAAATACTTACGCGGATTTGCGCGGATCATCGCGGATAACAAAGCTCAAGGAAGATAAAAAGGCGGCCACAGTCATCCTGCGGCCGCCTTGTTCCAGTAAATTCAGTACTAGTTTTTGCCGCTCTTGCCATTGCCACTGCCTGAGCCTGACCCGCCGCCGCTGTCCAGGTCGATTTTTGCCAGCGTTGAGCCGGTATCGTTACCAATAGTCAGGCTGAGCGGCACCGGATTTGCACCATTGGTTGGGTCGCCATTGCCTTCAAAATGGAAGCTGAAGGAGCCCGGTGTTGCCTGCGGCGTAATGGTGGCTTCTATACTTTCGCCCGCAATGCGGCCTTCAAAGCTAAATACGGTTTTGGCCGCATTCAGTTTGAAAGAGTTCTTCGGAATTGTAAGTGTCAGCACTCCCACGCTGAAAACCACGTCATCGGTTGAGAGGTCAATGCCGTCACTGCCCGGACCAAGCGTGAAGCTGCCTTGCGCCTCAAACTTTGACTTAAAGTTTTTCAGCTGCACGACGGCCTGCAGGTTAGCAAATTTCGTGACGATTCTGGGAGCGCTGCCGGGCTCCAGATCAAGCAGCATGACCACCAGGCTGAGGCAATCATTTGCATTCACCTGTCCGGAGAGCGTAAGTGTAACGGATCCCGGCACGCCGCCAAAAGCCGGGGTCATGTCGATATCGTGAATGTCCCAAAGGCCGCCGTTTGGCGCGCGGCTGGTGCCGGCCGAAGGCAGCGAGTTGCCGTCCCATAGCGTTGGTGTATCAACGATAGTTTGCGTTCCGCTCGCAGTGCTGAAGACAACGCTGTCATCGGGAAAATCCTGTCCGTCGGCCACGTGAAATTCCGCGCGCACCGCTCCACCGCGATACAGGATGGGCGACAGCGTGGCATTCCAGCCAGGATCTTCACCGGGAAAGCCTTCTGGAATGTTTGAATCATTGCCGACAAAGAACACCAGGTCACGATTATTGGTCGGGTCGCCGTCATCGTAGATCACAACCAGAGAAACGCCGTTGGGACTGGAGCCCGGCTGGGCCGCCAAACCACTCACCGGATAAGAGCCGTTGCCCGTGACAAAAGCTGTTACATCGGCTTCAAACGCACGGCTTGAGCCGGGGCCCCAGCAGTTTGTTCCAGCATCGCCAAGAGAAACGCCAGTTACCGGATGGCCGGCAAAAATAATATTGGGATTGTCATACACCCCATCCGCACTGGCGATATTGATGCCATGCCAATACAAAAAGGCCTGCTTGATAACACCAATGCCTTTCACGGTAGTTAAGGTAATGGTGCCACTGCCGCCGCCCACGCCTGCAATGCCAGCGGATGTCCAGTCAATATTGCTGACTGTCCTGGTATGGCTGATTGGTTTTGCAACAGCTGGATTGATTGCTGCCACAGTTAAGACACATAGCGCAAGAATTAAAAACGCAAAGCGAGATTTCATTGTTCGTCTCCAAGGACTTTCTTTCTAGATTTTCCGAGAGCCGTAAGGACTGGGGCCGAACAAGGGGGTAGAAGACAGGACCAACGGTTCAGCGCCGCGGGTGCGGACTGCGCAAGCCGTCAGTTATCGATCCTGCTTCCTTTGTATGTATATGTCGCAGCGAGGGCCAGCGTTACAAATAAAAGCGTGAATTTTTTAAAATCATGGAAATAAACCTTTCTTCATTAGAGCCCGTGTTTCATTAGAGTCTGGTTTTGGCTGTGCCCGCCAAATCCGCAATAAGCGCCTCCGACTGAGATTCGTAATCAGTCAGGCGTACAATGGCACGCTGAAACAAGGAGTAGGTCATGTCGCCTGTCGGCCAGCCAGATCGTGGAATTGAACAGCTCTTACACACGGAAACTGAGATTCATCCTCCCAAATCACTGGTGGAAAATGCCTTCCTGCAGGATTACGCCGCGGAATACAAGCGCTCAGTGGACGATCCAGAAGCCTTCTGGGCCGACGCTGCCAAAGAGCTGGAATGGTTTCAGCCGTGGAACAAAGTTTTTGACTGGACCTATCCCACATTCCAGTGGTTCCTGGGCGGCAAGTTCAATATCACTTACAACTGCTTGGATCGCCAGGTAAAGTCTGGCCGCAAAAATAAAGTCGCGTACATCTGGGTGGGCGAAGACGGCACTGAACAGCAGGTGACTTACGGGCAGCTGCTGGATTTTGTCTGTCGCACCGCGAACGGCCTGAAACAGCTGGGCGTGAAAAAAGGCGACCGCGTGATTATTTATATGCCGTTGTGCCTGGAAGGCGTGGTCTCCATGCTGGCCTGTGCGCGCATTGGCGCGGTGCATTCCGTGGTCTATGCCGGATTCAGTGTGGGAGCCCTGCGCAGCCGCATTGAAGACGCTCAGGCCAAAGTAATTCTCACCGCAGACGTTACATTTCGTCGCGGCAAGCTGGTGCCCTTGCGCGCCATTGTGCAGGAGTCGATTGCCGGACTAGAATTGGTTGAAAAAGTTGCGGTCTTCCGCAGGCTCAAGCCATCCATTGAATTGAGTCCGCGCGAAGTTGATTTTTACGAACTGGTGCGCACGCAGAAAGCCCACTGCCCGGCGGAAGTAATGGACGCGGAAGATCCGCTCTATATTCTTTATACGAGCGGCACCACAGGCAAGCCCAAAGGCGTGGTCCACGTGCATGGCGGATACGCCGTGGGCATTCACTATTACATGAAGCGTTTCTGGGACGCCACTGACAATGACATTTTTCTCTGCACCTCTGACATTGGCTGGGTCGTGGGACATTCTTATATCGTCTATGCGCCGCTACTGGCGGGCGTGACCACGCTGTTTCGCGAAGGCGCCATCGACTATCCCAATCCGGGGATTATTTGGGAGTTGGTGGAAAAATATCGCGTGTCCATTGTGTTTACTGCGCCCACGGCTGTCCGCATGTTTATGCGCCATGGTGATGCGCTGCCGAAAAAGTATGATCTCCGCAGCATTCGTCTCTTTACCTGCGCGGGCGAGCCGCTGAATCCTGAGGCGTTGC
>DASZMF010001022.1:0-2356 GCA_035552035.1 Candidatus Angelobacter sp. | reverse complement strand
AAAAGCTTAATTACAAATCTGAGTTTTTCAAAATTAAGTTCATTACATAAAAAACCCCGTCAGTGAGACGGGGCTTTTTATTTTGCAGGCTCAATGTAAAACAAAAAATCTTTAGTGCGTTAAGTAGATGGACGAGTCTTCCGTATTTTCCGTGCCCGTGGCCGCCAGGCGTTTACAAGCTGGCTTTGGTTTTATTTTGCGCATCAGCGCCTGGTGCAGGTTTGCGGCGCTTAGCCAGCTGTTGTTTTCCCTGCGTGCCCACACCAGGTACAGTCCGTGTTGTTGTGGCAGCAGTTTTGTGCGTTGTTTTCGGGTGACGTACTTTTTGCGAAACATGCGCAGGCGCGGCATCGAAATGATCCGGGCTGACTTCGAACTGTGCAAATACTGGGGCGGCAAACAACAAAGAAATGAAAGCAAATGATGCCACACTTCTAAAATTCTTGAACATAGCATTACCCTCTCCTTATCTCGGAGTGATTGGTGGTTTGGATACGTCGACCATAAGAATGAAGGTGGCATTCCAGAGCGACAGCATATTGCGGGCCGGCTGCGTGTCCATGGCGATCAGGTTTCTAGCGGCCAGCATTTTCTATATTGTTTAGTGAATGCCCGGCTGCAAGCGTTACAGTTTTCCTGCGCGAAATCGTTCTCTGGTGATATTCCGTTCGTAGGAATATTCTTTGATTAGGCAAACTTCATGTTGTATGTCACTCATCTTCCGAAACCGCCATTGAATCAGTTTGTAGAACTCTTCTGGTTTTACGATGGCTTTCCCGCGCGTCCACACAAAAAAGAGCGCCTCATGCCGGATGGCTCAGTTGAACTGGTCATCAACCTGAATGAAGATGAGACACGCATTTACGATCGGGAAAATTTTGAGAAATGCCACCGCCTTCCGGGCTCCGTCTTGTGCGGCCCGCATTCCAGCTTCTTTGTCATTGATACGGCGGAGCAGGATTCAGTGATGGGCATCCACTTCAAGCCGGGCGGAGTGTTTCCGTTTTTCAAATTGCCGGCCGACGAGCTGCACAACATGCATGTCTCTTTAGGCGATCTGTGGGGAGCTGAAGCCGGATTTCTGCGCGAGCGTCTGCTGGAGGCGCCAACGCCGGAAATAAAATTTCAGGTAATGGAAGAGTGCCTGCTGGCGCGGACGGCCAAGCCCATGGAGCGGCATCGCGCCGTGAACCATGCTTTAGCATTGTTCCGCAATATTCATACAGCACCGGCCATGGCCGATGTCTCAGACCAGATCGGCATCAGTTCGCGTCGCTTCATCCAGCTGTTCTCAAACGAAGTGGGACTGACGCCTAAACTCTTCTGCCGTGTGCGTCGCTTTCAGCAGGTCCTGCAGACGCTGCGCAATGGCACTGATTTTGACTGGGCAGAGATCGCCGCCGACTGCGGCTATTACGATCAGGCCCACTTTATCCACGATTTCAAGGCCTTTTCCGGGATCAACCCTACAACCTATTCGCAGCAGAAAACCGAGCACCTGAACCACGTGCCTATTTCTGAGTAAAGTCTCAGTGTTCAAAAAACTAAAACATCTGGAAAATCAGCCTAAGGTCAAATTTTTACAATACAAGCGACGCCGCATCAGACAGAATTGTCTCTGTGAGAAGGAGCAAGCATGGCAAACAAGGTAAAACCAATTCCTGAAGGCTATAACAGCATTACGCCATACCTGGTAATCAAGGGCGCAGCAGCGGCCATTGATTTTTACAAGCAGGCCTTTGGCGCGGTGGAAATCATGCGCATGCCGCAACCAGATGGACGCGTGGGCCACGCAGAGCTTAAATTCGGTAATTCAATCGTCATGATGGCGGATGAATACCCAGAGATGCAGGTGGTCGGTCCCAAAACGCTCGGCAATACTTCCGTGGGCCTGCTCCTTTACCTGGATGACGTGGACAAAGCCGTGGAGCGCGCCGTCTCTCTGGGCGCAACCATCAAAAAGCCAATTGCTGACCAGTTTTATGGCGACCGCACGGGCACCATTGAAGATCCGTTTGGACACAAATGGACCCTGGCCGTTCATATTGAAGACGTAACGCCGGAAGAGATGCAGCGTCGCATGGAAGCGCAGGCCGGGAAATAAGGAGAACAATGGATGTCGAGCAGCGTGCCGTATAAGCCAGCTGGCTATCAGAGCGTAATTCCCTATCTACATGTAAACGGCGCGGCCAAAATGATTGCTTTCCTGAAAGAAGCTTTTGACGCGACGGAGATTGCCATCTATCCGCGCCCAGATGGGACGATTGGGCATGCTGCGCTCAGGATTGGCGATTCAGTCGTGGAGCTGGCGGATGGCGGCACGGAGTGGCCGGCCATGCCCTGCGCTCTGCAGATT
>DASZMF010001021.1:0-2515 GCA_035552035.1 Candidatus Angelobacter sp. | reverse complement strand
GCGGTGTAAAAAATCGCGGCGGAAATGCCAATTTCGTTACTGGCAGCAAAAGCCACCAATATATAGCCGGCATGCGCGACGGAAGAATAGGCAAGCATGCGCTTTACGTTGTTCTGCATGAGAGCGCCAAAGTTGCCAATTGTCATGGAGAGCGCGGCGCAGACCCAGATCAGCGGGAACCAGTGAGCGGATTGCGTCGCAAAAAGAACACGCAGCAATACGGCAAACGCAGCAGCTTTGGGGCCTGTGGACATCAGGGCAACAATGGGAGCAGGAGCGCCTTCATACACGTCAGGCGTCCATACATGGAATGGAGCGGCAGCTACTTTAAAGCCCAGGCCGATAATCATCAATGCGGTGGCAGCAATTGCCAGCAGGCTGGGATTCGCGACAGCCATTGCCTGGGCAATAACCAGAACGCTGGTGGAGCCGGTGGCGCCGAACATCAGGGCCACGCCGTACAGAAAAAATGCCGTGGCAAAAGAGCCGAGCAAGAAGTACTTGATCGCCGACTCAGAGCTGCCAGCGTTGCGGCGACGGTATCCGGCAAGAATGTAGGTGGAGATGGACGAAATCTCCAGCGCGATAAAAATCAGAACAAGTTCCACGGCCGACGACATGAGCACCATGCCTACCGTGCCAAAGAGAATCAAGGCATAGTATTCGCCGCTGCGTATGTTTTGCGCGTCAAGGTATTCGAGCGAAGCCAGAATACAGATTGCCGAAATTGCGGGAATCAGCAGGTGAAAGAAAATAGCGAAGCTATCCACGCGCACCATGCCGAACCATCCGGGCGTGGCGAACGTGGCGTCGCGGGCCGACCATGCCATCTGGCAAAAAGTAGCGGCGATGGAAGCGATGGTGCCGGCCAGTGCAATCAGGCCCAGGCCTCTGCGGCTTGCGCCCGGCTTCATGAGCGGATCGGCCATCATGACCACAATGCCAAAGGCCGTGAGCACCAGCTCAGGCAGGATGCGTATGTAATCTACTGTTTGAATCGGGTTCATTTATTTCTGCCCACCCGCGGCGGAGACCTTTTGGACTGGAGAAGCAGCGCTTGTGCTGCTGGTCGTCTCTGAGATTTGTTGAACTTGATTTTTGGGTGCGATATTTACAGGAGCGACGTGCGCTTTCATCGTATCGGAAACGCGCTGGATCGTACTGATCACCGCTGGTTCAATCGACTTCATCCAGTAAGGCGAAGCCACACCCATAATCACTGACATCACGACCAGAGGCACAAGCGAAATGCGCTCGCGGCTGTCGATATCCGCCAGCGTTTTATTCTTGGCGTTGGTGATCTGGCCGTAGAAAACTTTCTGGTACATCCAGAGCAGGTAGCCTGCACCCCAGATTACGCCGCTGGTGGCAAGCGTGGCAAAGAGCATGGCATGTGGAACCGCGCTCTGGAACGCGCCACTCAGTACCAGGAACTCGCCAACAAAACCATTCAACAGCGGCAGGCCAACAGAAGAGAGCACAGCCAGCAGGAAGAACGTGGCAAACACCGGCATAGGTGTGGCCAGTCCGCCGAACTCTTTGAATTCGTATGTATGCTTGCGCTCATACAACATGCCCGCCAGCATGAACAAAGCGCCAGTAGAGATGCCGTGGTTCAGCATCTGGTAAACCGCGCCATTGGCGCCGATGGTGGTAAGGCTGAAAATGCCCAGCACAACAAATCCAAGATGGCTCACGGATGAATAGGCAATCAGCTTCTTCAGATTCGGCTGCACTAGGGCAACCAGCGCACCGTAAATAATGCCGATCACGGCCAGCGCGTTGATCCAGGTTGAGTTGTAAGCCGCCTGGTCAGGGAACATGCCCACGTTGAATCGCAGCAAACCGTAAGTGCCCATTTTGAGAAGCACGCCAGCCAGCAGGACGGAGCCGGCAGTAGGCGCTTCCACGTGCGCGTCCGGCAGCCACGTATGCAGCGGGAACAATGGCACCTTTACGGCGAAGGCGATAAAGAAGCCCAGGAAGAGCCATTGCAAAGCTGCGGGTGAAACAGTGTGGCTGGCAATCAGTTGCCGAAATGCTTCATATTCAAAGCTATGTTGCGGCGTTGCTGGCGTGATGGGCGTATGCACGTACAGCCAGATAGTTGCCGCCAGCATAAAGACTGAGGCGACCATGGTGTACAGGAAAAACTTTACCGCGGCATAAACGCGGCGCTCGTGCCCATACATGCCAATTAGCAAGGCCATGGGGATCAGCGTGGCTTCCCAGAACACGTAAAACAGGAACATATCCAGCGAGAGAAAGACGCCGATCATCGCCATTTCCAGCAGCAGGATCAGGACGAAGAATTCTTTTACGCGGTCATGAATCGACTTCCATGAAACCAATATGCTCAGCGGAACCAGGAACGTGGTGAGCACCACCAGCCACAGAGAGATTCCGTCTGCGCCCAAGTGGTAGTGAATGGTCTGCCCAATCCAGTTGTGATTCACCTGAAACTGGAAACCTGAGTCGGTGTAGTTGTAGTGAATCGGCAGGGCGAGTGACAGAA
>DASZMF010001020.1:0-2779 GCA_035552035.1 Candidatus Angelobacter sp. | reverse complement strand
CGGCGCTGGCGCTGGCCACGCGCACCGGTTGCGCCAGGGCCACGCACTCTTCGCCACAAAAATCGCCCTTGTCCAGCAGCGCCACCGTAGCTTCCTTGCCGGTCTTGGCCAGCACGCTCAGCCGGATCCGCCCGCTCTGTATATAGAAGATGCTCTCGGCGCGGTCGCCCTGCGTGAACGCCTTCTCTTTTGTGCCCAGATGCACCATGGTCCGCCCTATCCCGGCCTGGGCCAGAAAAGCTCCCGGATCAAAATCGCGTTTCTTCTTGAGTGGAATTTTGATAAAGCCCCCATTTTCCCGAATGTTTCCGCGCCGCGAATCAACGATGCAATGGGTCAAATGCAACAGTAGAGATAGTTAAGTCAACGGTATCACATCGTACATATAGAAAATGACTAAAAAGAGACGCCATGGGCGAAATAACAGGTTTCCAGCCTTACTTCCACGCCTTGTCTTGCAGTTTTTTTTGACAACTACCCTAATACCCAGCCCGTCATCTCGAGCCGCGTTTTGCTGACGGCGCGCAGTCTTCAGCGCCGTCGTAGCGGCGAGAGACCTTGCGTTGCTTCTCCGCGCGGGAAACACAAAGGTGAGGGAGTCTCCGCGAACTGGGCGCGCAACGGCGCGCCCATGTGGGACGAACGGCAGCTCACGTATAATGTCGTCCACACGCCAAACAGCTCTGTCATGCGTCCGCAACTCTGGAGGGAACAGGTTTTGAAAATCTTCCGCTCGGTCGTCTTTCTTCTTTTATCTACCACTCTTCTATCTTTAAATTCAGCCTTCGCTCAGCGCAGCTTTCAACCTCCTGCGGCTTATTCGCCGCAACTGAGCAATGATCTCAAGCAGCTTCAGGACGCAGCCCTGAAAAGCGACTATGCCTGGAACGAGCTGGCGCACATTACCAACAGCATCGGCCCGCGCCCCGCCGGATCCATTCAGGCCACCTTCGCCGCGCAGTACGTTGCCGAAGAGATGCGCAAACTTGGGCTCGACGTGAAGCTGGAAAAAGTCACCGTCCCGCATTGGGTGCGCGGTGAAGAGACAGGCGCGCTGGTCGCGTATCCCGGCCAGGCTCCTGGAACCACGCAGAAAGTTGTGCTCACCGCTCTGGGTGGCAGTGAAGCTACGCCCGCAGGCGGCGTGACTGCAGAAGTTGTGGTGGTAAATAATTTTGACGAGCTGACCGCTCTGGGCCATGACAAAGTAGCCGGCAAAATTGTTCTCTTCAATTACAAATTTGATAAGCAACTCGCCGCCACCGGCCACGGCGGCCAGGCCTACGGACAAGCAGTAATCTATCGCGCTATCGGGGCCAGCGCCGCCGGAAAACTTGGCGCCATTGCCGCTCTGGTGCGCAGCGTAGGCGGAGCCGACTATCGCATTTCCCACACCGGAGCCATGTTCTATCAGCCAGACGCGCCTCGCATTCCCGCCGCTGCCGTAACCGCGGAAGACGCTGACACGCTCGCTTATCTCACGCAGCAGGGCGCAGTCCGCATGCACATGGTGCTGGCCACGCAAAAACTGCCAGACGTGGAATCATTCAACGTAGTCGCCGATCTCAAAGGCAGCGAGCATCCGGAGCAGGTCGTCATCGTCTCCGGCCATCTCGATTCATGGGACCTCGCCACCGGCGCAATCGACGACGGCGCCGGCGTCGTCATGGCCATGCAGACCGCACAGCTGATCAAGCAGCTAGGCCTGCATCCCAAACGCACCATCCGCGTGATTGCCTGGATGAATGAAGAGTTCGGCAACTCCGGCGGCATTGCCTACGCAGCCGCGCACAAGAGCGAAGCCCAGAATCACTTCGCCGCCATTGAAAGCGATCTCGGCGCTGGCCATCCCGTGGGGATAGCCGTCACCGCGCCGGAATCAAATGTCACGCTGCTTCAACCGGCCGCGGCAATTCTGCAAACCAGCGGCGCCGGAATTGTGCAGCAGACAGAAGACTCTGAAACCGATATCGGCCCGCTGCTGGCGCTGGGCGTTCCCTGCTTTGCTCCAATCCAGGACAATCGCTTCTACTTCAACTATCACCACACGCCCGCCGACACGCTCGATAAAGTCGTTCCGCGTGAATTGCAGGAGAACGCCGCCGTGATGGCCGTGCTGGCTTACACGCTGGCCAATGTGCCGGGAAACATTGAACGTCCCGCACCCAAACCGGCCCCAACATTTTGATGGCTGATTTTTCTGATGGCCAACTTTTCCAGTGAACGTGCACGAAATCTGCAAGCCCCAAATTGAATCGCTGAAAGCCAGGAGGATGGCTGAAATGAAAATTCATACCCTAAGCCGCTGGATGCTCGCGGCCTTGTTTTACGGAATATGTATCGGCGGAATATTAATGTCCGGAGCTGCTGCGTCCGCGCAGGAAGCAGCGCCCAAACCACCCGAACCGCCGAAAGAAGATTACGTAAAAGCGCACTACACCAAATACGAATACCGCATCCCCATGCGCGATGGAAAAAAGCTCTTCACCTCCGTCTATGTTCCTAAAGACACCTCGCAGCCGTATCCCATCCTCGTGGACCGCACTCCATACAGCGTGGGTCCGTACGGTGAAGACCAGTACAAAAAACAGATTGGCCCGTCCGACGAATTTGAAAAAGCCGGATACATCGTCGTCTATCAGGACGTGCGCGGCCGCTATATGTCAGAAGGTGAATTCGTTGAGATGCATCCGCACATCGACTCGAAAAAGTCCTCCAAAGACGTGGACGACAGCAGTGACATGTATGACACAATCGAATTCCTGCTGAAGCACGTGCC
>DASZMF010001019.1:0-3288 GCA_035552035.1 Candidatus Angelobacter sp. | reverse complement strand
GCACGCGCTGGGACGAATTTGTTTATTACAAGAACCACTGGGAGCCGCTCAACCTGCTGATGCCCAAGATTCAGTCCGGTGAGATCAATGCTTCTGCATTGCCGCACCAGTTTGGCGCGTTCAATCTTTTTGGTTTTCTCGCCATCATGGTGGCCACGCTGATTCTGGTAATCGGAATTAAGGAATCAGCCAATTTCAATACGGCCATTGTCTATATAAAAGTCTGCGTGCTCATTGTGTTTGTGTGCGTCGGCGGCTATTACCTGCTGCACCATCCGGAATTGATGAAAGCCAACTGGCACCCTTTTATGCCGCCCAACACCGGCGTGAGCGGCAAATATGGATGGTCCGGCGTAAGCCGTGGCGCAGCGGTAATTTTCTTTGCCTATATCGGCTTTGACGCTGTCTCCACCGCAGCTCAAGAAGCTAAGAATCCTGCGCGCGATATGCCCATCGGAATTCTTGGATCGCTGGTGGTCTGCACCATTCTCTATATTCTTGTGGTCGGCGTTCTCTGCGGACTGGTGAACTACAAATTCCTGGATGTGCGTGACGCGCTGGCCGTAGGCATCGACAAGACCGGCGTGGGTTGGGGTAGCCTGATGGTAAAAATCGGCGCGCTCATGGGCTTGAGCAGCACGATTGTCGTTATGCTGCTGGGGCAATCGCGCGTTTTCTTTTCCATGTCCCGTGATGGCCTGTTGCCGAAGACGTTCAGCACCGTACATCCCAAATTTCGCACGCCCTGGATTTCCACCCTGATGGTAGGAACCTGCGTAGCTTTTCTTGCTGCTTCCTTACCCATCAATCTGCTCGGTGACATGGTCAATATTGGTACGCTGCTGGCCTTCGTCATCGTCTGTGCCGGTGTGTGGATCGTCCGCCGAACCAATCCCAATCTTGTCCGCCCGTTCCGAACTCCCATGGTGCCGCTGGTTCCGATTCTTGGAATTATTATTTCCGGCTATCTCATGGCGAATCTCCCTTGGGAAACGTGGGTCCGCTTGATCGTGTGGCTGGTGATTGGCATGGCCATTTATTTCGGCTACGGACGCAAACATAGCCGAGTGCAGAAAGCGAACCAGTAATCAGTAAGGGCATTGCTCCATAAAGCAGGAAGCATTGCTTCCATAAAAGTGATACTCCATTCACGCGCTCTGCCTTGCTCCGCATGATCTACAATCTTTTTAGCCTTATGAAGATTGTTACCGCAGAAGAGATGCGCGCCATTGATCGCGCAACCACTGAGAAATATGGCGTGCCGTCACTCACCCTGATGGAAAATGCCGGCGCAGCCGTGGCCGAGTTCGCGCAAAAACATTTTAAATTCGATTCCGTCTGCATGGTCTGCGGCAAGGGCAATAACGGCGGCGATGGCTTTGTAGCAGGGCGCAAGCTGCATGAAGCGGGCAAAAAAGTTTCTGTAATAGTATTGATTGGCGGCCTGGAAGATTTACGCGGTGATGCGGCAGAGATGTTCAAGAAGCTGCCGGTTCCAGTGTTCTGTATTCCCGCAGAAAAATATCTGGACGTTCCCAAAATTCAGGAAGCATTCGAGTCTGATCTCATCATCGACGCCGTTCTCGGTACAGGATTCAAGCCGCCACTAAAAAGCTTTATTCAAAATGTAATCGCTCGCATTAATCAGGCGCCTGGGTTTGTGCTGGCTGTTGATGTTCCGTCTGGGATTGATGCTGACCTGGCTGAGCCGCCGGAGCCCGATGCAATTTACGTTCGTGCTGATGGAATCATCTCCTTCACCGCTCTCAAGCCGGCGCTGGTATTCAGCAATCTCACTGACGGGCCGGTGGCCATCGCCTCCATTGGATCGCCTGAAAGTGTGATTTCAGCGCACAGCCGCATGAGCGAACATGTGCTTACCATCCGGGACGTGTATGCCATATCTCCCCCGCGGTCTGCGGATTCGCACAAAGGCGATTTTGGCCATGTGCTTGTCATCGGTGGTTCCGTCGGTAAATCTGGCGCGGCTGCCATGGCGGGGATTGCTGCTCTGCGCGCTGGTGCAGGTCTGGTAACCGTGGCATCGCCAAAATCGGTGCAGCCTTTAATTGCAGCCTACGCTCCGGAACTGATGACCGTCCCGCTGCCAGAAACTGAGGAAGGAACCATTTCACTACTGGCATTGGCTGAGCGTGAGAAGTTATTGCACGGAAAGTCCGTGGTCGTAATTGGCCCGGGCATTTCCCGCAACGAGGAAACCGCAGAGTTCGTGCGCGATTTAGTAAGCGTGTGCTCCGCTTCCATGGTCATTGACGCGGATGGATTGAATGCGTTTGAAGGAGTAAGCCAGGAGCTGCTGCCAGATAGTGAAGTAGGGCGCTTCTCCGTGCGCGTTCTCACGCCTCATCCGGGAGAAATGTCCACGCTCACCGGAATTCCCACGGGCCAGGTGCAATCCAACCGCATTGGTCTGGCCAGAAAAACCGCAGCGGAGACGCAGACGTGGCTGGTGCTGAAAGGCCACCGGACCGTAATTACCGATCCTTACGGCCATACGTGGATCAATACCACGGGCAATCCTGGCATGGCCAAAGGCGGATCAGGAGATGTGTTGTCCGGGATTACCGCTGGAATTCTGGCCCAGTTTAAGCAAATGGAATATAACGATGACCAGATGCTTTCAGAACTGGAAGGGGACCCTGATATAGAGCTTTCGCCCACTTCCATTTTTCGCTGGATATCGGTCAACGATTCCGAAGCCGCAAAAATAAAAAGCCTGCGCGCAGAGTATTGGAAAACGAGAGATATTCATTTGTTAAGCGAACTGCGCGGGATCATGGATGAAAAACTGAAGCAAACTATTGCGCTCCTCGCTTCACTCTACGTCGCAAAAGCTGTGTACATACACGGCCTTGCCGGGGATATCGCGGCAGCAACTTTCGGCCAGCAGTCAATGATTGCCACCGATATCATCAAGTCCCTGGGCGAAGCCTTTGCTGTTTGCCAACATGAAGCCATGAGCAAGTTTTCTTACATCCAACGATGAAAACCTTCCAAACCTATTCCGCCGAAGAAACCACCGAACTCGGCCGCCAGATTGCCGCAGAGCTCAAGCCCGGCAGCATTGTGTTGTTGCGCGGTGATCTGGGAGCAGGGAAGACCACGCTGGTCAAAGGCATTGCCGAAGGCTTTGAAGCGGCCAAGGCTGACGACGTCACCAGCCCAACGTTTACTCTCATCCACGAATATCGTGGTCCAGTGGTTGCGCTCTTTCACATCGATCTTTACCGCATCGACACACAGCGCGAACTCGACACGCTCGCCCTT
>DASZMF010001018.1:0-1637 GCA_035552035.1 Candidatus Angelobacter sp. | reverse complement strand
ATATCGAGCATGTATCCGGCCCAGGCGAAGTCGATGAGCGTGGGCACATATTCGCTCCAGAGGCCGCCGGTTTCATGGGTCATGCGATCGATGATCATCTTTTCAAAATCATGGGAACGCCACCCAAAATCAGCCTGGTCCACACGGCTTTCACGGATGCGCCGCATCAGGAAGAGACGGGTGCCGCTGTCAAGCAGCTCTTTTTCCACGGCTTCAGCGGAGCGATTGCTTTTATCGTCGTAGGGTTCGCCCACCAGCAGGATGGTGTCCCCGGGCTGATGCGGGCCAAAAACTTTGATGGCTTCATGCAGGGCATTCCATAAGGCAACGCGCTTGCCCAGATTGCCGGCTTCGTCCATGATTCCGGCGATGGCGGTTTCGCGTCTTTTGGGATTGGAGATAAAACCGTCGGTAAAAACTGCTTTGTCTGAATAGATGCCGAAGGCAACCGGCTTGCCTTTATCCACGCCGCGGGCCTGACGGGTGACCATGTCCACAATGTCGTCAACCTTGCCACTGCTGGACGTGCCATTGGTTTCCAGCAGGATCAACACGCGATTGTTGAAGTCGCGCGTGGAACTGACCACCGGCAGTTTTTTGCCGTCAATTTTTAATTCAAAGTCCTCGGTCTTGAGGGTTTGAATTTCATTTTTTGTGGGCTGATCGTAAAAGGAGACGAGCACGGTCCGGGTGCAATCCTGCTGGGCAAGGCAGCAGGGAACAAGGGCAAAGCTGAACAACATCGTGGCGAGCGTCAGATTGAACATCGGGCCGAACGTTAGAACGGGCTGGGTACTTGGTTTCATGGGCACCTTCGCAGGCCAATAAAATACCCTAAAATAGAGGCTGCCGTGCATTAAAAAATGGTTTCCGCGAAAGGAACAGAGCAGGGCAGGAAATGTGGTGGCTCCAAATGCCTGATTACACCAAACTTCCGCTGGGCGAGCATGCGCCGCATCTTGTGAATGCGGTGATAGAAATCCCCAAAGATTCAGTCAATAAATACGAGTATGACAAGCAATTACAGGTCTTCCGGCTCGACCGCACGCTATTTTCGCCGGTCCATTATCCCGGCGATTATGGTTTTCTGCCGTGCACGCTGGGCAACGACGGCGATCCGCTGGACGTGCTGGTACTGGTGGAAGCGCCCAGCTTTCCCGGATGTCTGATGGAAGTGCGTCCGATTGGCGTGCTCAAAATGGTGGACCAGGGCAAGAAGGATGAAAAGATTCTGGCCGTGGCAGAGAGCGATCCGCTGTATCGGGAAGTGAAAGATTACTCTGAGGTTTTCAATCACACGGTGCGGGAGATTGAGCACTTCTTTTCAATTTATAAAGCGCTGGAAGGCAAGAAGACGGAGATGGCCGGCTGGGCCGGAGCCGATGCGGCACGGCAGATTATTGTGGAAGGGCAGGCGAGATATCGGTGAGCAGTTAGCAATTGCAGATGGCAATTGGCAAAACCAGTTTGCCGCAGATTTGCGCAGATGGCACTGATCTTTGATTTCTGTCGCTTCGCTTCAAACCGCTTTAAGAGAAAATCTTGTCCGGAAAGGTTCCGCGCCTGTGACAGGCCGCTCAGCGTGCAAGTCGGCTTCGCTGCACTGTTACTTGCAATTGGGATGAGACTTGCGGGTA
>DASZMF010001017.1:0-2465 GCA_035552035.1 Candidatus Angelobacter sp. | reverse complement strand
CGTTAAGCTCGCGCGCGCTTTCTTCGGCGCGCGAGTAGGGAGGAGGGACCTTGTGTTTGATCGCATAAGAAGGGGTAACCAATGGCCGCCGCACCAGACGATCTTTGCACTCTTGCAGACATCAAAGCATGGTTGCCGAACCAGGGCAACAATGACGACGTAACTCTGCAAAGCCTCATCACCAACGCCAGCCTGCAAGTGCTGCAATACATTGACCGCCCGCACATTCTGTCGTCCGTGCTGGGCGCTCTCGCTGAAAATTATGACGGCAATGACTCTGACCGTTTGCTGCCGCGCCAGTTTCCCATCATCGCTGTAACCGGCGTGAGCATTGATGGCGTTCCGCTTCAGCAATCAACCACTCCGGGCACGGCAGGCTTCTTGTGGGACTCCCGCCGCATCCTGCTCCGCTGCTTCCGTTTTTGCCGAGGACTGCAGAACATCCAGGTTTCTTACACCGCCGGCTACACCACCGTTCCGCTGGACCTGAAGCAGGCCGCCATTGAAGCATTTGCGCTGGCCTATCGGCAGCGCGTTCGCATCGGAGAAAAATCCAACAGCATGGGCGGACAAGTCACCATCGCCTATGACATGAGCGACATTCCGCCGCGCTCCATGAACATTTTCAACCAATACCGGAGGCTGGCGCTGTGATCAAAGTAGAAATTGACGACTCAGCCTTGCAACAGCTTCAGCAACGGCTCACAGAATTGCCTCCGCGTTTGATAGCGGACGTTTATAAAGCTTTAACGCCGCTGATCTACCAATCATTACAAAGCGCGATTCCCAAATATTTTTCTGGCTCGGGTACAAAAGGCTCACCCTCCAGCACCTTAACGTCGCGCAGCGGCAACCTGATGAACTCCGTCTTGCAATCAATCCAGGCCAGCACAGATGGCGAGACGCTGAACGTCAGCATCGGATCAGATCTTCCATATGCCGCTATTCACGAATACGGCGGCTTTGCTGGCCGTCGCGCTCCATTCAAAAAGAAAAACGGGCAGCGTCCGTACATTCGTCCGCGCCCCTATCTGCAGCCCTCTATCAACGATCTGCAACAGGCATTACCTGATCTGCTGGAGCAGGCGATCCAGCAAGTGCAGGTGCAGCCATGATTTTTCCTCGGGAGCAAATTTACTCTGCTTTGTTTACCACGTTGCAGGCCGCACTGCTAACGCCGGCTGGCCCATTCAAAACGGTCAGCCGGCGCTGGCAGGATCCATCACAAGTATCGCCCGCAGACCGGCCATCGTTGTATCAGGTACAAAAAGATGAACTCACCGGAACCACCGTCAACGGTCTGCCCATCCACGCAAAGATGACCGTCGATCTTGTTCTCTACACCTCGGGTGACAGCGAGCCAAGTTCCATTCCATCCACCGAACTCAACTCGTTGCTCGATGCCGTAGAAGTGGCCATTCGCAGCGCGACGTCAGGCATCGCGCAGTCGTTGGGCGGCAAGGTGTCGCACTGCCGTATTGAAGGAAAGATTGAAATTGTTGAGAACGTCATGGGCTCCATGGCCCTGGCCGTTATCCCAATAGAAATTCTCACCACCGCATAAAAACCACATTCAGTTTGGCGGCCCTGGTTTCGGAATTATGGCCGCCGCAATTTATGGGAGTGCAGTGCAGGCTCCCCAAAAGGAGAACTAAAAAATGTTTCAATTTGGCGCAGGCACTCTGTGGGGCTTTCCCGTTGGCGGCAACACCGCGGCGAACCCCACTCCCATGAAATTCGGAACGCTGCAGGATGTATCGCTGGATATCTCCGGCGACGTCAAGCAGCTTTACGGTCAAAAGCAATTTCCCGAGGCTGTGGCCCGGGGAAAATGCAAAATCACCGGCAAGGCCAAGGCCGCGGCCATCAACGGCAAAATGTACAACGATCTTTTCTTTGGCCAGACCCTTGGCGCAGGAATGATTACCACCGCACTCGACGAAACAGCCGCGATCCCCGCAACGCCTTTCCAGATCACGGTTGTAAACGCCACGCACTTCAAGCAGGACTGGGGCGTGCGCTATGCCGCAACCGGACTGCCGCTTACGCGTGTGGCATCGGGACCAACTCTGGGGCAGTATTCCGTGAATGCCAGCACAGGCGTGTACACTTTTGCGGCCGCCGATACCCTCGCGTCCGTCCAGATTTCTTACACCTGGATCAATTCTTCAGTCGGCACACAGCTGAACATTACCAGTCAGCTGATGGGCTTCGCGCCGACGATCCAAGTCCTGCTGGAAACGGTTTACAACACCAACCAGTTTTCCGTGCTGCTTTATTCCGCCGTTTGTTCCAAGCTCACCATCGCCACCAAGCAGGAAGACTTCATTATTCCTGAGTTCGATTTTGAAGCTTTTGCCAATGCATCTGGCCAGGTCATCGATATCTACTCTAACGAGTAGCCTCCAGTGGGCCGGGTTCCATCTCTTCACCCGGCCCGCTTTTTCATCAGCGTTTTAAGAAAT
>DASZMF010001016.1:0-3634 GCA_035552035.1 Candidatus Angelobacter sp. | reverse complement strand
CGATACGGGCTGGACGCTCGGAGCATTGCGTAATGTAAAAACCATTCGCACCATGGAGACGAGTGTCCTGGAAGCGCCGATGCAGAAAGTCGGCAAGCTGGAGCCAACGGGCGCGATTGAGGGCAGCGGCAAAACTTTTCTGATTCAGCACAACACGGACAACACGCTGGCCACGCTGCGTTTTCGCATGGCCACTACTCCCATGCTGGCGGCGGAAGATGCGTTTGAAGCTGACGGCATCAAGTTCAAACCGGGAACATTTGTGCTGAAGAATGCTGATCGCGCGCAGCTGGAAAAAGCGGCGAAAGAGCTGGGCATAAAAGTTCACGCGACCAGCGCGGACATAAAAGTTGCCACGCATCCGCTGGCAGCGCCGCGGGTGGGCATTGTTCACAACTGGCAGAACACACAGAACGATGGCTGGTTCCGCATTGCTTTTGAAGAGCAGAAGGTGCCGTACACCTACGTCGCGGATACATGGCTGCGGGAAAACCAGAATCTGCGCGAGAAACTGGATGTCATCATCCTGCCGCCGATGGGTGGTGGCGGGCCTGCCGGGCTGAGCGCGATGCTGCGCGGCCTGCCGATGCGCGGCGATCCCATGCCGTGGAAAAATACGGAAGATACCCCGAACTTTACCGCTCCTGGCCTGGATACTTCAGACGATATACGCGGTGGGCTGGGCTATCAGGGATTGGCGAATCTGGAAAAGTTTGTACGTGATGGCGGATTGCTGATTGCTGTCCAGACCAGCGCGGCGTTGCCGGTGGCCGGCGGAATGACGGACATGGTGAACGTGAATGACGCGCGCACCATGCAGGCGCCGGGCAGCGTGGTGCTCTCCAGCGTGGACGACAAGAAGAGCCCGATTGCTTACGGCTACGATGACAAGCTCTATGTTTATTTCCGGCAGGGGCCGGTAATTACCATTGGCGGATTTGGCGGCGGCTTCGGCGGAGGCGATGAAGGCGGCTCAGCGGGTGGACGCTCCAGCGGGCGCGGGTCGGCGAGCGATCCGGATGTGATTCAGGCGCGGAAATATTCTGCGCCGGAAAAACCGGTGAAGCGCAGTGCACGCGAGCAAGAGCTGTATGTTCCCGAGGAGCTAACCGACGCAGCACGGTGGGCGCTTCCGCCGAAAGATCAGCAGCCGCGCGTGGTGCTGCGGTTTGCGCCGGAGAAAGATTTACTACTGAGCGGCATGATTGTGGGCGGCGGTGAGATTGCAGAAAAGCCGGCCGTAGTGGATGTTCCACACGGCAAGGGGCACGTGGTGCTGTTCGCCAACAACCCGATGTGGCGCGATGAAACCATGGGCAGCTTCTTCCTGATATTTAACGCGGTCATGAACTATGACCATCTGGATGCAGGAAGAGCGGCGAGTACACAGAGCAATTCAGCAACGTCAGCAGGTGGTGAAGGGGAAGAGCAGGGCGAAGATCAAGACCAATAAAGTTTGAAATACAGAAAGGTGATGGGGCTGAGTGGCTTGCACGAAAGCCATTTAGTTTTTACTGGATGGCGGTGGTGGTCATTGGAGCGTGTCACCCGGCTCCCAATGCCAGTGTCTTTTCTTGGTATCGAACCAGAGAGCGGAGTCCATGATCTGGGATTCAATGGTCTTGATGATGAAGATGGGCGGCTTCTTCTTGTTCGTGAGCATGCGTCCTACTTCCACGGTATCGAACGGAACATTTACCATCACGTATTTTGCCTTGGGAGTGGCGGCGCGCCAGGCATCTTTGCCCACGCCAAAGATCACCAGGACACTATGCGTGTGCTCAGGATCTACGTTGAAAGAAGACATGAGGCGAGCATTGCCGAAGCCAAAATAGGCGTGATAAGGATCAGAGACCTCGTATTTAAAGGCGTAAGAATCTGGGATGGGATCTTTGCTGTTGGCGACAATTGCGATGTCTGGCACGCCGTCGCCGTCAAAGTCGGCGATGAGCGTTACGGGCGAAGCAAATTTTGCGGGCACGGAAAAGGTATCGCCAAATTGCTGCTTTACCAGGGCTGCCAGTTGTGTTGTATCAATGGCAGCTGCGGGCGTGGGCGCTGCCGCCACGGGCGGAGCAGCTTGCGGTTGCTGTGCAGCAGCTACGCATACGGCCAGAAATAAAACGATGCCCATGAGTTTCATGAGCAAAGTTTACCGCTTTTTATGTAAACGGAGCCGGGAATTAGTACTTTGAATCCCGCTCGATAACAGCATGCGCCTGCTTGCGGTTGTTCAAGGCAACCCAGACAGCCAAGGTAACGCCCGTGGCCACAGCGGCAAACAAAAGCACCACGATTGGCAGAGGCAGATAGAAATACATGCTAAGAACCCAGAGAATGAGAAGTCCAAATACAATCAACATAATGTTGCGTTTCCTTGTTTGTGTAAGCCTCGGCTGCGCCAATCGGTTCGGCGCAAGCTTCAACTCCTTAGGATGGAAGTTGCTGGCCGCGAGTTGACTCAAAAAATGACCTTACTCGATTTTTACCTGAAGATGGACGTTCACGGCCTTTTGCACGTCGTCAATTTGCTCAACGGCGGTCCACGACCATTTGTGGCCGGGAATTTTTAGCACAGTATGGGAGAGAAACTGCTGGATATAGGTATTGTCGTAAGGTTCGCCCTCGGCCAGCTTCCAGTTTTGAGTGAGTTTATGCGTGGCCTGCGCATCCACGCCTTCAATCTCCAGCTTGCCCATGTGGTACTGCGGGCCTTCTACGATGGTAAACGTATATGTAACCGACTTGTCATTGAAGACGGTCACTGGCGTAATGGTCACACCTTCTCGCCCAAATTTGAAAAAGAGTTTACGTTCGTCTATCAGGTCGCGCTCCAATTGCAGAGCGTCAATGGTTTTCTCCGGCTTCATGGAGATATGTTTGGAAAGCTCGTCGCTGGGAATCAACGTGTTGCCAGACCAGCCATAACCTGCAAGACGATACTGATCACCTTCGCTGACTGATACGTCGATTGAGACCTGGTCCTTTGCTTCCGTATGGGGCTTGATTTCGTTGATCGTAAACTTCAGGTAGCCCTGCTGGCGATACATGGGAACCAGATTTTTTTCGAGGACAATGGCCACGTCGCTGCGCAAATAAGCAATGCCCTTGAGCGGCGCTACGCATTTTGCCAGTTGCTCCGGCAGAGCGTGGGTTGCGCCGGTAAGCGTAACGTCACGAATGGTAAGGCCGGCGTTATCGACCTTGAATTTGTAAGAGCTGGAGGCCTGGCCAAAGTCTCCGGCGAGCATGTAAGAGACTTCGCTGGGGAACCCTTTGGCGGCAAGAAATTTGGTGAGAGCCGCGGAAACTTCGTCTGACATGTGGCCGGAGGAAGGCAGTTGTCCGTTATACAGCGGGATGGCCTGATGCACGGCCTGCTGCAAGTCGCTCTCACTGATCCAGACAAAGTTTTCAAACACAGCGGGAAGAAATTTGTCGGCGTCGGCGACCTGGAAGTCAGCTTCAAGGCCTTTGCCGCCGATGACAGGCTTGAAAAGAAATTGCACAGTGGCAAAAGCTCCGCTGTCTCCCATGCGATTGGCGGCGCTTTGCAGATCGTCCACGGTGACCTGCGTGTTTACGGTGAGCCCGGTGGCGCGCACCAGGTCGTCTTCTTTATAGCGAGTGGAGC
>DASZMF010001015.1:0-2619 GCA_035552035.1 Candidatus Angelobacter sp. | reverse complement strand
AAGTGGAATGAAGCATCTGGTCATAGGCGAGGTCCTCAAAGCGTGGCGCAATTTCTTTACGAACCTCATCACTTACAAACCAGAGCAGTGCGCCACTGGTCCTGGAAATATTGCTCGCTGCCAATGTTTCATCCTGTTCTGACGGCAACAGATGCAAAGCCAATTCGATGAAATCACGCGGGCTCATTTCAGCTTCGCGAACTGTGGTGATGAGCGACCCCCAGAGTAAGGTGCGCTGAAAGAGATCGTGGACATTTCCCAGTTGCGCCATAACAGCTTTCTGACTGGCTGAATCGAGCAAGAACCGGCCATAGGCGTAATCATGGTCATTGGCAAAAATATACTCAGGACATCCATGCACTTGAATGACGTCACTCTTGGCAGTTGCAAAATCAAATCTCTTGAATGTGTCACCACTGTTTCCGTGGATCAGGATTTGCGTGGCGATCGGCCAGAGCCTCCCCTCTTTGAGCACGTCATGCTGGCTTAATTGAATTTCGGCCGTTTCCTTCTTTGCGTCGCAACTCCAGGCAACATCCACCTGTGGCATGGCACGCTTCTTGATCCAGGCATCGGCCCAAGGGCCTAGCTGTTTCTTTGACGTGCGCTCCAAAGCATGCACCAGATCATTCCATTCAGCATTGCCGTAAGCATGTTCTTTCAGATAGAGACGCAGACCGTCACGAAATTGATCTTCACCCACAACGAAAGCCAATTGCTTTATTACACCCGGCGCCTTGGAATAGACGATGGCTCCATATGCCGACTTTGCGTCATTGAGATTGGGAATGTCCTGATAGATGGGTGTGGTGCCCAGCGTTGAATCAATGAGATACGCTGATGGTTTGATGGATTCGGAAAAACGCTTCCACATATTCTCGTCAGGCAAAAGCGAATTCAAGGCGTGGTATGCCATGTATTGCGCAAAGCCTTCTTTGAGCCACAGATCGTCGAACCAACGCATGGTCACCAGATCGCCGAACCACTGATGCGTAAGTTCGTGGAGCAGAAGGATGTCCCGACGGATATAGGCGCTATGGGTAGGCACAGCGCGGAAGAGGATTGACTCTTCGCGAAGAAACGTTGCCCCAGCGTGTTCCATGCCTCCATAAGCAAAGTTGGGAATTAAGACCAAGTCGTATTTCGGGAAGGGAAACGGCTGGACAAAATAATCTGAAAGATACTTGATGCCGTCAGCCGTCACCTGCTGGACGTCGGCGGCCTCAGCTTCAGCTTTTTGCACCTTGGACTTGCGGACGTAAAGCCCCGGCAAGCCCGGCGTGTCATGAACTTTCTGAAACGGCCCCGCAGCAAAAGCAAAAAGGTATGTGCTGATCGGCTTGGTCTCAGCAAAGGCAATGCGATGAATGGCAAAGGCGCCATCGCCCTGCTTCATCACCTCCTGCCCAACCGAATTGGAGATCACATTCCAATCCAGCGGCGCAGTAATGGTGAGCTTGAATTTTCCCTTGAGGTCCGGCTGATCAAAGCAGGGAAACGCCATATCGGCATCCATGGGAACAAACAGCGTGTAAAGATATTCGCTGCCATCGTCTTTATCTTCAAAGCGTGTGACGGCCTTGCCCGCCGGCGCCACGGGCGCAATAAAGTCAATCTCTACCAGGTTTTCACCCAGCTTCAGATATTTGGCGGGCAGCTCGATGTGTCCATTTTGGATAGCAGGCGGCGCACCGTGGCCATTGATCGTCAATAGACTGACGGAGCCTTCGCGAAAGTCCAGCCATTCCGGCAGAATGCCCCGGTCATCCGCATTCTGCTCAAAGCGCAAATCCTCATGGCCGGCAATGGAATCCGCCTTGGGACGAAGATTGTAAGCCAGTTCATAGCGGACATCTTTTAGCTGCTGCGCGCGCTGCCGCGCCAACTCACGTGGAATGCCAGTCGGGGCTTGTGCAAACGCGGCCATCCATGAAAAGCAAAAGACAAGAGCAATGCAGAGAATGCGGATCATTTAAATGCTGGTCCTCACGCCAATGAATCAGTCCATGCATTCTACCTGCTGAAATTCATTTTTTGGACTACTGCATTGTCCTAATCAGCGTTCATCAGCGCAAATCAGCGGCAAAGGATTTGTTTCCAGCCAAAAGCTAAGAGCCAGATCATCGGCAGAATTCTAAGTAAAAAATGTTGCAAGTTGACCAGCGGCCATCGTTCTACTCACGTCAGGAACCCGTCTGTCTATTTGAGCTTGCTCCAAGTGGAGGTTGCTTACGTGAACGTGACTACCCATGCCCGCCATCTGTTTCTAGTCTGCATTGTCTTAGCTTCTGCGGGAGTTATGCTTCCGGCGCAGACCATTGATCCTGCTAAACCAGCGCAAGATGATCCGCTCACGCGTCCCAGGAAAGACCAGAAACCGCCAAAGCTGGAGAAGGCCTATCAAAAGTGGCTGGAGGATGATGTGCGGGACATTATTACTCCGGAAGAGGAAGCGGCTTTTCGCAAACTCAGCAACAGCGCTGAGCGCGACAATTTCATCGAGCAGTTCTGGCTGCGACGTGATCCTACGCCGGACACGGTAGAGAACGAATTCAAGGAAGAGCATTATCGCCGCATTGAATATGCGAACGAGCATTTTGCCTCCGGAATCCCCGGATG
>DASZMF010001014.1:0-2126 GCA_035552035.1 Candidatus Angelobacter sp. | reverse complement strand
CCAATTGAGGCCTAACCGCTGAACCCCACGCCAATCTGGGATGACTTTGGCATGACTCCTCTCAAGTGCACGCCAATCTGGGATGGGTATAGGAGGGGGGAGGGGTGAAATTGCCAGAATTGCCAAAATTGGTACTCGCCGGAATTGGAAAGGCAAAACCTTACCATTGATTTGCACTGCTCACACTGATCCGAAAAATGGAGTCACCGCCGAGGGCGGGGGTGCCACATGAGTATGAGAAGGGCCGCGCTAAATCTTTTCCAGCATCACCGGCACCCCGGGTTTGGGCTGCAATGTTACTGACGGATCTGGGCGCACATTCGCTGGATCAATGGCCAGCTTGAGGCGGAAGCGCTGCAAGAGCAGCGTCAGCACTATCAGAAGTTCTGTCATGGCAAAGTTCAGGCCGACGCAGGTGCGTGGTCCGGCGCCGAATGGCAGATAGGCATAGCGCGGCCGCGCGGCGGAGTTTTCTGGCGCAAAGCGTTCTGGAAGAAACGTATCTGGCTCCTGCCACCACTTGGGATGGCGCTGCGTGATGTAGTTAAAGATCAGAATTTCTGAGCCTGCGGGAATGCGATAGCCGCCAATTTCGTCGTCGTGGATGGCGGTGCGCGCCAGCGTCCATACCGGGGGATAGAGCCGCATGCTTTCTTCCAGCACCATGCGGGAATAGCGCAGCTTCGTGAGGTCTTCATAGGCAGGAATTCTGCCGTTGAGAAAGGCGGCTTCGGCGGTCATGCGTTCAACTACTTCAGGCCGCGTGGCGATGAGGAAACAGGTCCAGGCCAGGGCCAGCGTGGTGGTTTCGTGTCCGGCGGTTAGAAGGGTAATTACTTCGTCGCGCAGCTGTTTGTCAGACATGGGAGAGCCGTTGTCGTCGCGGGCTTCCATGAGCATGGTGAGCAGATCAGAGATGCGGGCGGTCTCTTTGCGGCGATCAGAAATAATGCGATCCATGATTCCGTGAATGTTGGCCAGCGCTCCACGATATTCGCGATTGCGCCTGGTCGGCAGACTCAGCGGCGGCGGAAAAATGGACCACGCGCGCTCCACGGAATAGTCGCGGCCAATATCGAGTGTGCGGCGGATGGATTCGGCGTCGGCTTCAAGATTGGTGGTGAAAAGCACTTGCGCGGCGATGTTCAGGGTGAGGCGCATGAAGTCAGGTACCACGTCAAAAGCTGTGTGTTGCGCGGCATGGTTTTCCCAGCGGCGCAGCATGGAAAGAGCATTGTCCGCCATGGTGGGAACGAATGAAGCTACCTGCTGGCCTTGAAATGAAGGCTGCGTCATTTTGCGCTGCCGCTGCCATAACGAGCCTTCACTGGTGAGCAGGCCTTCGCCCAGCGAGAGCTTCAGGATCTTATAACCGCGGCCTTTGCGATAGTTGGCAACGTTGCCTTGCAGCACATGCTGAATATGGTCGGGATGGCTGAGCTGGTGCGTAGTCCAAACGCCGCGGTAGCGGACGATATCACCGTATTTGAGTGCGGACTGAAAGAATCCGCCCAGCGGATCTTTGCGAAACTTTGGCAGGTCCAGAAAGAACTGAAGCGTTGCGGGCCCGGGAGCTTTCTCTTGCTGGCTGGAATGAGTCAACACTCATGATTCTATCTGACGGCTCCAGGTCGAGAGCTGAAGCGCAGATCGAAGTGCGGACAAAACCATAGCCTTGCCCCTGGCTGTTTAGACGCCGCTGCCAATCAAGAGATAGTAGGAATCGCCAGTAAATATGCGGCTGGCAATAGTGTTCGTTCCTGAACAGTTTGTACCAAAAGCGAACACCAATCACTTCCCGTTTTGCAACTGAGCCCAGTGATCTTTGAGTAAATTCAATGGCTTAGGCACGCCAGAGCGTTTGGCACGGCAGATGCCACTATGTAAGACAGGAAGCGCAGTATGCGATTCCAAATTTGAGTCTTTAGTAATCGGAGTTTTTCTTATGTTCGACGGCAAGATGTTTGACAGCAAAAATAATCGCCTTTTAGATAGCATTTCATTCCGCCTGACACTGATTGTGGCAGCCTTCGCTGTCTGGTCTGGTGCGGGTTATCTGTTGCTTTCTCTGTAACTAAACGCCCCGGGTGTCGTTTTATAAGCAGGGGCAGATTTTTTGGGCGTTG
>DASZMF010001013.1:0-10894 GCA_035552035.1 Candidatus Angelobacter sp. | reverse complement strand
CAGGAATTGAAAGCCGGCGATGGCGCGGCGGTATCGCAGGAGACAAAACTGAAAATTACCGGCAGCGCGGAACAGAGCGAACTGCTCTTGTTTGACCTGGCTTAATTTTGATTTGAAAACATAGCTGTGCGA
The DNA here is from genome assembly GCA_035552035.1 of Candidatus Angelobacter sp. Taxonomy (GTDB): domain Bacteria; phylum Acidobacteriota; class Terriglobia; order Terriglobales; family Acidobacteriaceae; genus Angelobacter. Next base: position 10,762 of record DASZMF010001013.1, on the reverse strand, counting down.
TTCAGGCCCGGATCTCATATCCGGGCTTTTTTGCACAGAAGGAAAGCATGGCTGGAGCTGAACGACATTTATTCCGTCCTGATCTCTATTCTGCAGGATCCTCACGGGACTTCAGGCAGAAATACAGTTCGTAGGGGTCGTGATTTTGTCACCGAAGTGGGCAGCAGCCTGGGAATGGGCGGGAAATAATTCTCGCTTCTTTTCAGCGTTAAAAATAAATTGGCTTTCGCGAGAACCTGTGCGGAGGTCTTTTTTTTTGCGGGTATTAAGGTTCTTTCATCTGTTGCGGGAAGCATGCGGAAAGACTGGGTGTTCAGCGCTATCTTGCGTGATTTCAGTTACTTTCGGCGTAATTTCCGCCGTGAATTACAGCGTCCTTAGTAACATTTGGGGCGAAATAGCGAACCGTGTGCATTAATACCACAATCACTTGTGGTGCAACTACCTTTGTGTCGCAGGATTTTGATGTCCTAACGGTCATAAGGCTGGTACTAGTCCCAAAGATACCCCCCAAACACAGGAAGAAACCGGAAGTTACCTATTGACCTTCCCCTGTTAACCCGGATATAACTCGCTTCGACCTGAAGTTTTCCCCCCCGAGAAGACCAAGGATTTATCCACAGACCTTTTAGTGAGGCCATCGACTCACCGTGGAAAGGCTACACATTATGGCGGCAGATTCGCGTGAGGTAATGAACATCAGGCAGGCCTCGCAGTACCTGGGGGTCAGTCCTGACACGCTGTACAAATATGTGACTGAAGAAAAAATCCCTGCCTTCAAGCTCGGGAACCGTTGGAAGTTTAAGAAGACCATCCTGGACCAATGGATGGAACAGAAGAGCACGATGAATATGAGCGGGGCCAAGAAAAAGCCAAAACCGGCAAAGACGGCTTCAGGGCGGTAAAACCGGGCAACCGGCAGAAACAAGGAAATCCAGTAGAAGGCGGACGGCATGTTTGGATCAGGAAAATCGATTGTCGGACTGGACATAGGCTCCAGTAGCATCAAGGCGATTGAACTGAAGCGCTCCAAGGGCGAGATAGTGGTTACGCATCTGGGCGTGGAACCGCTGGCCAGCGACATTGTGGTGGACTCCATGATCGTCGATTCAGGCAGCGTTTCCAGTGCGATCAGCAAAATCTTTGGCGAGCATGGGATCAAAACCAAGAACGTGGCGACCTCGGTCAGCGGCCACTCGGTGATCGTAAAAAAGATCAGCGTACAGCCGATGAGCGAAGGCGAACTGGCTGAGAGCATCACCACGGAAGCGGCCCAGCACATTCCCTTTGATATTGCCGACGTGAACGTGGATTTCGATATTTTGAATCCAGACGATCCGGGCCCGCAGATGGACGTATTGCTGGTGGCAGTGAAGAAAGACAAGATCCTGAATTACACCAACGTCCTCTCACTGGCCGGCAAGTCGCCCGCCGTGGTGGATATTGACGCGTTCGCGCTGCAGAACTGCTACGAATACAACTACCAGCCGCATCACGATTCCACGGTGGCCCTGCTGAACCTGGGTGCCAGCGTAATGAACATCAACATTGTGAAAGGCTCCACGCCGCTGTTTACCCGCGACGTGAGCGTTGGCGGCAACCAGTACACAGATTCCCTGCAGAAAGAACTTGATCTTAGCTTTGACGACGCCGAGTCCTTGAAGCTGGGCCGCAGAGTTGGCACGGTGAGCGAAGACGCGAAGCTGCCAATCCTGCAGCAAGTAACAGAAATTATCGTGCTCGAAATCCAGAAGACGTTTGATTTCTTCCGGGCCACGGCGTCCGGCGAGCATATTGAGCGCATTTACCTGGCAGGCGGATCGTCAAGGGTCCCCGGGCTGGTGGAGGCGTTGCGTCAGGAGTTTTCATTGCCGGTGGAGATACTGAATCCGTTTCAGCGCATTATCCCGCCGATAGATTCCACGGAAAACGAAATTCTTGAACAGAACCCGGGACAGCTTGCGGTTGCGGTGGGCCTGGCCCTGAGGAGCTTTGAAGACCTATGATTCGCATCAACCTGCTTGGAGTTCCGAAGAAATCAGCGCGTGGCAGCAGACGGGCCAGCGCTGTCTCAAGTGGCGGCGGTGGCGGTGAGGGTTCCAGTACCGTCATTCTAGGCCTGGTCTTTGTGGGCGCACTGGCTGTGCTGATTGGTCTGGCGCAGGTCGGGGTACAGCGCCAGCATGACAGCCTGGAAAAAGATATGCAGCGCGCACAGCTTGAAAACCAGCGCCTGGCAGACGTAAAGGCGAAGTATGAGGCCAGCAAGAGAAAGGCCGACCTTTATGAGCGCCGTGTGCGAGTGATTGATGAATTAAAAGCCGCACAGTCAGGGCCGGTGAACCTGCTGAATCTGGTAGCAGATACCGTGAACGGCACAGATGCTGTCTGGCTTGAAACCATGACCAATGACGGACGAACGCTGGATTTTACGGGAATGGCATTGAGCCCAAATTCAGTGGCTGATCTGATGTCTAACCTGCGCAAGACCGGGGCCTTCAAGACAGTTGAAATCAAGGAGACGGCGCAGGACTCAGCGGTGAAGGAAGTCCAGGCTTTTAAATTCGAATTGATTTGCGAAATGAACCCAACAGTTATCGGAAAGGCCCAGAAGTCGTAACACAGCGGTGATCCGCCGGGGACGGTTTGTATATGGCTAAATTTGGTGAAATGTCGTTAGCAGCACGGGCAGGAATCTTGTTCCTTGCCGCGGCTATGGTGGGAGCGGCCTACTATTACATCTATTTCAATCCCATGTATCAGGCCAACCAGCAGCTGGAGGCGAAGATCAATGACAAGAAGGCCGAGAACGAGCGACTCAAGACATTTGAGCCCAAGCTGGCGGAAGTAAACCGGAACATGGCGATCCTGCAGCAGCAGCTGGAGATCCAGAAGAAGATTGTTCCTGAAGACAAGGACGCTGACCAGTTCATCAAATTGCTGCACGATACGGCGGCAACTTCAGGAATTCAGATCCGGCGCTACACGGCCATGCCGGTCAGCAGCAAAGAGTTCTATAGCGAAGTGCCATTTACCATTGATATTGACGGCCCGTATTACTCGGTGCTGAATTTCTTCCAGCGCGTGGCAGAGCTGGAGCGAATTGTGAACGTGAGCAATATGCAAATGGGCAACATCAAGAGTGGCAGCGCTGCCAAAGTAAAAACGTCTTATACCTACGATGCCGGTGCAACCGTGGTGGCAAGCTGTGTGGCCACAACTTTCTTCAGCCATGAGCCAGAGGAACAACCGGCCGCAGGGCCACCGAAACCAGGGCAGCCTGCATCGGCCGCTCCAGCGGCTCCGGCGAAATAATGAAGGTTTCTATGAAGAGTGCACAAAAGGGAATTGAGATGAAGCTGATACAAATTCTTGCGCTGGCAATTGCCATGGCGACATTGGCCACGGCGCAGAATTCCACGCCATCTCCGACTCCGACAGCTGCCAGCAAGTCAGGCAGCGCCGCGCAGCCGGGAACGAAAAAAGCAGCAACCACCGGCACCCAGCCAGCCACCAAGGCAGGTACAACCGCGACAAAGGCTCCGGCGGCGACGCCAACACCGAAGCCGGGAACAATACCGGCCAAGAGCGGACCTGCGCCAGCAACGAAAGGCCAGGCGGCTACCACCACCATCCCTGCAAAGGGACAGACCGCCGCTGTTCCAGCGAAGGTAGTGCCGACTCCAGTGGTAGCGGCGAAAGGTGCAGACACTAAAAAGGCTGATACCAAAAAAGCAGATACCAAGGGCACAGCGACAAAGACTCCGGCTGTAATTCCAGTGAATCCAAAGCAGCCTACGAAGAAAACGGCGGCAACACAGACCAAGCCGCCGGTAAAAACGCCGCCAGCCAAGATGACGCAGGCGACTCCGGCTGCAAGACCTGAAGAAAAGCCCAGGCCGGCGACCAAGGCTTTTGGCGGACAACACACACGCAGAGATCCCTTTGTAAGCCCGATTGTGGCCAAAGGTGGAGTGGAAAGACCGCAGCCTAATTGCACCAACGGCAAGCGCTGCCTGGTGATTCCAGAACTGACTCTGCAAGGCACGATTAAAGATACTTCAGGCAAGATGATGGCGGTGGTGGCCAACAGCACCCGGCGCACTTATTTTCTGCGGGAGAACGACCAGGTATTCCAGGGAAGCGTGGAGAAGATTACCAGCGACTCCATTATTTTCCGGGAATATATAAAAGACGCACTTGGACGCGAGTCCGCACGCGAAGTGGTGAAGAAACTTGTTCCCACAACGTAAGCATTGGTTTTCAGGTTTTTAGTTTTTGGATTTTATACGCAGCAAGCAATTTTGAAATGGCTGATGTGTTAGATAGGCGCAGCAACGCCGTGACCGGTGGAGAAGCTGACCGCCGGGATGGGGAGACATAAGATGAGGATTAGGCAACTGCTAGGAATCGTTCTGTTGGCCAGCGCAAGCGCAATGGCCGCAGGTACCGTTTCGCAACTCGGGGGCGTCCTGGTGAAGAACCAGGATAGCGCTGCGGTGATTACCATCCTGGCGAACGGGACTTTTACTCACACAGAGTATCGTCCAACGGACAACCTGATGCTGGTGGATCTGGCAGGGGTCTCGATTGCGCGTCCGGATGCGAAGGCGCACGAGGTTTCGGCGCCGGGCGTGAGGTCTTACCGCGTTACCAGTTATCGCACCGCGGCAGGCGCTGATGTGGCGCGCCTGGAATTGACTCTGGCGCCGGGCGCCAAGGTCAATGTAAGCGAGGTAGAGGGTGGACTCGAGCTGCATGTGTACGGTTCGGCCGCGATTGCGCAGAAGACCGGAGCGGTCAGCCGTATCCGCGAAGTTTCTGTGGCCCGCGGTACTGATGCCTTGAATATTGAGATCAGCGGCAGCGGCCCCATGACGGCGAAGACGATGAAGCTGACGAATCCTGATCGCGTGGTCGTGGACATTCCGAACTCCGTGCTGCAGGGACGCGCCCGCGAAATTCCGGTCAACAGTGACGAAATTAAGTCAGTGCGCGTGGGACGCTACCAGGAAGGAACAACCCGCGTGGTTGTTGACATGGCGCAGATGCGCGACTTCCAGATCGCTCCTGACGGCAACAAACTGGTGGTAAGCCTGCGGACAAGCTCCACCGCCAAGCCGGCCGCCCTTCCGGAAATGAAGGTTCCAGTTGTCGTGGCTGACGCAGCGACGCAGCCGGCAATCCAGCCAGCTGCTGCAACGCCCGTGGCAAGCACAACGACAGTTGCCAAGACGGAAGAGAAGACCGTGCAGGCGACGAAGTCCCGCGCAGAGGTTGCTGCCTCACACTTCAGCGGTAATGCTCCGGCGCTTCCCGCAACCAATCAAGCTCCTTTTGCTCCGCACGCCAGCATGGCTGCCCAACCCGCGGCCATTAACGCAGCCCTGGAACAGCAGCAAGCTTCGCCTGTGGGGACAACCGTACCGGTTGCCCAGAATACTGGCGGCAATTGCACCACCGGCCGCTATACCGGCGAGCCGTTTGGCATGAATTTTAAAGACCTTGACCTGAAGGACTTCTTCCGGTTGATTCACGAGATCAGCGGCTTGAACGTTGTATTGGATCCCTCAGTTAAAGGCTCAGTCACAATCGTCCTTGACGACGTACCGTGGGACCAGGCCCTGGCCATTGTGCTGGATAACAACGGTCTGGCTTGCACACTGCAAGGCAACGTTCTGCGCATCGCCACGCTGGATACGATGAAGGTAGAAGCTGAATCCCGCCGCGCCCAGCAGGATGCACAGGCACTGGCCGTTCCCAAGCAGACCATTACTCGCTACATGAGCTATGGCCATGCCAAGGATGCGATGCCGGTGATCAAGAAATTCCTCTCGGCCCGCGGTGACGTGGTTGCCGATGATCGCAGCAATGCGCTGATTGTGGAAGACATACCGAGCGTTTTGCCAAAAGTTGAAGAGCTGATACGCATGCTGGACCGCAAGACTCCTGAAGTGGAGATTGAGGCCCGCGTGGTGGCTTCCACCAGAACATTTGCCCGCGATATTGGTACGCAGGTGGGCGTTGCCTTTGGAAGCGGCAATAGTGCAGTTGGTGGTGCGACGGCCAACAGCCCGATTGACGTTCTGGGCCAGGCGCCAAGATTCATTACCGGCACTGGCGATGCAAACTCCATTCCACTGTTCTCCAACCTGGGTGCAACCGGACCGAGCAGCGGTCTGCAATTCTCGAATGCAACCAATGGGTTCCGGTTGGACGTGATTCTAACCATGGCCGAGAGCCGCGGTCTGTTGAAGATTCTTTCGCGTCCGCACATCACCACGCAGAACAACATTGCCGCAATGATCAAGCAGGGTTCGCGTATCCCGGTGGTAACGCAGGCGCAGTTGGGCGGCCCGCCAACGGTCACTTATACAGACGCTTTCCTGCGCTTGACCGTGACTCCGCAGATCACCGCGGACAACACGATCTTCCTGAACATCGACGTTGAAAATACCGTACCTGACTTCAGCCGTGTAACCGGTTCACAGTTGAACCCCACGCTGAATACGCAGCAGGCGACCACGCAGGTGCTGGTCACTGACGGCGGCACGGTGGTAATTGGCGGTGTAATCCAGACACAGAACAGCGTAGCTATTGCGCAGGTGCCATTGCTTGGCAGCATCCCGTTCCTCGGCAATTTGTTCAAGCACACCAACGTGAATACCTCAACCGCGGAGCTGATCTTCTTTATTACTCCCAAGATCATTCAAACTTAGTGTCGTAACCTTCATGCCCCCGGGGATTTATTCCATCCCCGGGGTTTTTTATTGCACGCTCTACTTGACGCTTCGGCGGACGAAAAATATTTGGCGCTCCATCTTTTAGTGGCTCCGGCAATTTCAAACAGGCATCAAAAAAAAGTAGATTTGGCGATTCAGGACCTATGTGCCGCTCCCGCTGCATGAGCGCCGCAAATGGCTTGAGGACTCCAGACCCTATATAAGAATCAGGCCCAATGAACTACCTTGCTCGACAAAAGAAACTTGCGGCTGCGGTGCGCAAAGGCGGACTTGACGCTTTGCTCATTACGCATCTGCCCAACGTGCTTTACCTCTGCGGATTTACCGGGACCGCCGGCGTGCTGCTGCTGCAAACCAGCGATCGCAGCCACAAACTCACTTTCTTTACTGACGGACGCTACACCCAGCAAGCCAACGCAGAAGTGCAGAGCGCGAAAGTTGTTGTGGGCAAGCGTCCGGCATTTGTTGAAGGCTATGAAGGCGCGGTCAAAGCCCGCGTGAAGTGTCTGGGCTTTGAGGCGGAGCAACTTTCTTACGCCGCGTACAAACAACTGGGGCAGGCGTTGCGCGGTAAGACCAGCCTTAAGCCGACCATCGGCATGGTGGAGCAGCTGCGCCTGATTAAAGATGCTGACGAAATCGGCCAGATTCGCGCCTCTGTGCTGCTGGCGGCAAGCTTGTTTCAAACGGCGCTCTCTGTCATTAAACCGGGAGTGGCGGAAACGCAGGTTGCGGGCGAGCTGGAACTGCAGGCGCGGCGAGCCGGGGCAGAGAAAATGTCCTTTGATACGATTGTGGCTGCGGGGCCGCGCTCGGCCTTGCCGCATGGGCGCGCATCCGCGCAAGCCATTCCTAATCAAGGATTTATAATCCTGGATTACGGTGTTATACTGGCTGGTTACTGTTCTGACATGACCCGTACTGTGCATGCGGGGCCCATTTCCAGGGCGCATCGCCGCATGTATGAAGCAGTTCGGGAAGCCCAGCTTGCCTCGATTGGAGCCGTACGTCCAGGCGTGGAAACGGGCGAAGTGGACCGTGCTGGGCGGGAAGTGCTGAAAAAAGCAGGGTTCGGGGCTTTTTTCACCCATTCCACCGGGCATGGAGTGGGAATTGAGGTTCATGAACAGCCTCGCCTGGCCAAGGGGCAAACCCAGAAACTTGCGCCGGGCATGGTGATTACGATTGAACCTGGCATCTACATTCCCGATGAAGGCGGAGTGCGCATCGAAGATATGGTCCTGGTTACTGAAACGGGGCATGAAGTCCTTACGCCTACCACCAAGGACTTGATCACGCTTTAACTTCCGCGAGAACCCGGCATGCGCGCTGGCAGCTGATGGGGCAGAGGAGAGCTTAAAAAATTCATGAATCAAAAAGAGCTGAAAGAGCTTATCGACTTCCTGATTGAAAAAGATATCTCCGAGTTTGAGCTCGAGCGTGGAGATGTGAAAGTCCGCATTAAACGCGGCGTTGATCAGGCTGCTCCAGTGATAACGCACACTGTGCCCATGGCGCACATGCCCATGGCGGCTCCGCCGGTCCAGCAGGCCGTTGCGCCTGCTCCAGCGGCTGCCAAACCCGCACCGCCAGTGGCTGTGGAAGAAGATCTGCATATTGTGAAATCGCCCATCGTTGGGACGTACTATGAATCTCCAGCGCCTGGGTCTTTGCCCTTTATTAAGTCCGGCGACCAGGTCGCGAACGGCCAGGTGCTCTGCATTATTGAAGCCATGAAGCTGATGAATGAAATTGAGTCTGACGCTTCCGGCGAAATCGTAAAAATTCTGGTCAACAACGGACAGCCTGTAGAGTACGGACAACCGCTGTTTTCGATACGGCCTAGAAAATAATTTCAGCCGACCACGATTAGCCGTGAGGCCACCGGGCGCCGAAACGGCGAGCAACAAGGCAGCATAGTGCAAGCAAAGAACAAACTGCTGAAGCGGTTTGGAGCGAAGCGACATAGATTTCAGGCGACCACGATTAGCCGTGAGGCCACCGAGCGCCGAAACGACGAGCCACAAGGCAGCATAGTGCAAGCAAAGAACAAACTGTTGAAGCGGTTTGGAGCGAAGCGACATAAATTTCCGGCGACCACGATTAGTCGTGAGGCCACCGAGCGCCGAGACGGCGAGCCACAGGGCAGCAGATTGACGGCAAAGACGGAAATGTAACAGCGGTTTGGAGCGAAGCGACCATAAATAATGTTTAAAAAAATTCTGATAGCGAATCGTGGTGAAATTGCCCTGCGCGTGATCTGCGCCTGCAAAGAGCTGGGCGTAAAGACCGTGGCTGTTTATAGCGAGGCTGACCGCAACTCCCTGCACGTGCGCTTTGCCGATGAAGCTATCTGCATTGGCCCGCCGCGTTCGGCGGAAAGCTATCTCAATATTCCGGCGGTAATCAGCGCCGCGGAAATTACCAACGTGGACGCCATCCATCCGGGCTACGGGCTGTTGAGCGAGAACGCCAACTTTGCCGAGGTCTGTGAAAGTTCGCATATTAAATTTATTGGACCGCCGCCTGAGGTGATCCGGCTGATGGGCGAAAAAGAAAAAGCGCGCCAGGCCATGAAGATTGCCAACGTGCCGATTCTGCCTGGATCGGACGGCGTGATTGCCAGCGCGGAAGAAGCGCATGAGTGGGCCAGGAAGATTGGCTATCCGGTGATTGTGAAAGCTTCTGCCGGAGGCGGCGGACGTGGCATGCGCGTGATCCGCAATGAATCTGAGTTGGACACATCGTTCAACGCCGCGCAATCTGAAGCGGCAGCGGCTTTTGGCAACGGCAATCTCTACATGGAAAAATTTATTGAGAAGCCGCGCCACATTGAGTTCCAGGTTTTGGGCGATTCGCACGGACATGTGATCAGCCTGGGCGAGCGCGAATGCAGCATTCAGCGTCGGCACCAGAAATTGCTGGAAGAGTCGCCTTCCACGCGCGTCTCGCAGGAAATGCGGACGGAGATCGGCAAAAAGCTGGAGCAATCGCTTTCTGAAATCGGTTACGTCAACGCCGGCACTGTTGAATTCCTCATGGACGAAGATGGCAGCCTCCACTTTATTGAGATGAATACGCGCATACAGGTGGAGCATCCGGTTACGGAGATGGTGACGAGCCTCGACCTGGTGAAGTCGCAAATTCTGTTGGCCACCGGCGCCAAGATGACTGACATTATTCCCAAGCTTGACCGCACCGGCCAGCGCGGACACGCCATTGAATGCCGCATTAACGCCGAGCATCCAGAGAAATTCACGCCCTCTGCCGGCAAGATCAAGACGTTCCATATTCCCGGCGGACTCGGCGTCCGCGTGGATACCGCCGCTTACGCTGAAGGCGTGATTCCGCCTTATTATGATTCGCTCATCGCCAAGCTCATCAGCTTTGGCAAGGACCGCGCAGAGGCCATCATGCGCATGCAGCGCGCGCTGGAAATGTTTATTGTGGAAGGCATTCATACCACGATTCCTCTGCACCGCCAGATTCTGGCCGATGACGAATTCCGCCGCGGCGACATTGACACAAAATATGTTGAGCGCCTGCTGGCCCGCTTGAATGAGAAAAAAGCAAGAGAAGCCGCGCTCACCGCGTAAATTTTTCCGCACATAACAAATCTTTTCAGGTATTGAATTTTTTCTGCGGCATTTCTGAAACCTGCCGCAACTCCAGCGCATCTATTCAGCAGGAACTAAATCAATTCCCTTAGGAGGCGGGAGATGACAATAAAATTTGCAGACGGCACCAACATGGAGGTCGCAGAGACGGCTTTCAACGATTTCATGACGCATGACCTGAAATGGGTTGAGTTTGTCCATGGTCGTGCGACCGTTAAAAAGCCTTCCTGTAATCAAGTGCTTGCCTCGGTACCGGTGCTGGTGGAGAAGAGTGACCGTTGCGTTGCGCCCTGCTGCAAATCAGCAGCAGCGTAATCGCACGGCTTATTCTGGCTTTGCACTTCTTCTAATCGCTCAACTTTTCATACTCAACTTCTTCATTTGACCGTTGGACCTTCAAGG